>CAZBKV010000189.1:5233-5489 GCA_964492575.1 uncultured Verrucomicrobiota bacterium
CGTTCCATCGGGCTTTCGTGCAACTTGGGGGTGCAGGAGTCGATTCGATGGCCATTGCCTATCTGAGCTGGCGTCTCAAGACCTGGATTGGCCCTTTCGCTTATGCGATAGCGGGACTCCAGGCCCTTTGCACACGGGGCATTCGGGTCCAAGTTCGATTTCCCTCCGGAGAAACGGATCAAGGGCGACTGGTCCTTTTCGGCAACGGCGAACGGTATGGGGGGGATCTGAGCATGTTTCCTGGCGCGGATATGAC
>CAZBKV010000190.1:0-5488 GCA_964492575.1 uncultured Verrucomicrobiota bacterium
CTTCTGGCAGGTTCGCTCCGTAGCCTAAGGCGTGCCAGAGTTCTTCGGTGATGAATGGGATGAAGGGATGGAAGAGACGCAACAGGCGCGAAAGGACCCAATCGATCACGGCGAGGGTAGCGGCCTTGCGTTGGGGATCTCCGCTCTGGAGCGGGGCTTTGGCGGCTTCGAGGTACCAATCGCAAAATTCGCTCCAAAAGACACGGTAGAGCGTATGGGTCACCTCATTGAACCGATAGGCTTCAAAGGCTTCGTTGATTTCCCGAATCGCTTCGTCTACACGATGGAGGATCCATCGATCGTCGCTGGTTAATTGGTCCGGTTGGAGTTTCTGGACCGGGATGTCGCGGTGGAGCTGACGGAACCGGCAGGCATTCCAGAGTTTGTTGCAGAAGTTGCGGCCCAGTTCGACGTCTTTTTCATCGAACAAGACATCCTGACCGAGGGGAGCCGCCCGCATTACCCCAAACCGCAACGCATCGGCCCCGTACTTGGCGATCAGCTCCAATGGGTCCGGTGAATTTCCGAGGCTTTTGGACATTTTGCGGCCGAGTTTGTCGCGGATGATGCCGGTGAAATAGACGTTGCGGAAGGGCATCTCGCCCATGTATTCGTAGCCGGCCATGATCATTCGCGCGACCCAGAAGAAGAGGATGTCCGGGCCGGTCACTAAATCGTTGGTCGGGTAGAAGGCCTGGAGGGTTTCGGTTTTTTCGGGCCAGCCCATGGTAGCAAAGGGCCAGAGCCAGGAGCTGAACCAGGTGTCCAACACGTCCGGGTCCTGCTCAAATCCGTGCTGTTCTAAAATCGCGGCTTCTTGGTTTGAGGCTGTGGCAGCTTGGACAAGGTAGCCGGGCGATTCGTCTTCGACCCGATGGATCCGGAAGTGCGTGTCCTGCCCGTCTTGACCGGAGACCGAAAGGTCGAGTTTCCACAGACCGGGTTCGACCGGGTCTGATTGAACGGCTTCTTTCAATTGCGGCCAAGGGACCTGATCCCATTCTTCGTCACGGAACCGACGGGACCAGATCGGGATGCGGTGCCCCCACCAGAGCTGGCGGCTGATGCACCAATCTTTGATGTTCCGCATCCAGTTGTCGTAGACCTTGACCCAGCGGTCGGGATGAAACCGAAGCCGGCCTTCTACCACACATTTTCGAGCCGCCTCCACACTCGGATATTTGAGGAACCACTGCTCGCTCAGGTAGGGTTCGATCGGGACATGAGTCCGCTGGCTGAACCCGACATTGTGGACGTAGTTCTCGATCTTTTCCACCAGCCCTTCCTGCTTCATGGCTTCGACGACGGCTGTTCGGGCTTCGTCTCGATCTAGGCCGGCAAACCGCGGCCCAGCCGCTTCTGTCATACGGCCATCGGTCCCAATGACCACGGTGATGGGCAGGCCGTGCCGTTCGGCGATTTCATAGTCGACCGGGTCATGGGCTGGGGTGATTTTGACGGCTCCGGTCCCGAATTCCGGGTCAACGGCTTCATCCGCAATAATGGGGATCGGTTTGTTTTGAAGCGGCAACAGACATTTCTTGCCGATCAAATCCTTGTACCGAGAATCGTTTGGATTTACGGCCACCGCTTCGTCCCCCAGCATGGTCTCCGGCCGAGTTGTGGCTACGACAATGAAACGACCCGGAATCGGTCGGTCAGAATCATCCAAAAGAGGATAGCGGAAGTACCAGAGGTGGGACCGGACCTCTTTCATTTCGACCTCTTCATCGGACAAGGCCGTGCGGGCGACTGGGTCCCAGTTCACCATTCGTTTTCCTCGGTAGATCAGCCCTTTTCGATAGAGATCCACAAAGACCAGCTGGACGCAGCGGGAGTAGGCTTCGTCCATGGTAAATCGCTCCCGACTCCAGTCACAGGAACAGCCGAGCTTTTTGAGCTGCTGAACGATGATGCCGCCGTGTTTTTCTTTCCATTCCCAAACCTTTTCGAGGAATTTTTCCCGGCCGAGCTCTTCGCGATGTTTCATGACCCCTTGCTGGATCAGGGTCTTTTCGACCACGGCCTGGGTTGCGATCCCGGCATGGTCGGTGCCCGGCAACCAAAGGGCTTCATAGCCGAGCATTCGAGCCCGGCGAATCAGGATGTCCTGGATCGTATTGTTGAGGACATGGCCTAAGTGAAGCACCCCGGTGACGTTCGGCGGGGGCATGACGATGGAGTAAGCGGGGCGACCGGGGCCGACCCGCTTGGGGTCTGCCGTAAAAAACCCTTTTTCAAGCCAGTGCTGGTACCATTTGTCCTCAACGTTTGCCGGATTGTAGGCCTTTGGAATCTCCGTTGTAAGAATCGCGCGATCCTGTTCCATCATTCTTCTTTATGCGTCCGACTTTGGGCTTGGTCTTCCTCACTAGTTGTTCGACGGCGCAACGGCTGCATCAGCAGCGCATACTCCATACTGTCCACCAAGGCCTTTAGACTGGCCTCGATGATATTTTCACTGACGCCGACGGTTCCCCACCGCCGACGTCCATCGCTCGACTCAATCAAAACCCGTGTCTTGGCCGCAGTACCCGATCGACTGTCCAAAATTCGCACCTTATAGTCAATCAGACGGACCTTTCGTAGGCTAGGAAAGATCTTGCCCAATGCTTGTCGAAGAGCACCGTCCAGCGCATTGACCGGCCCGTCGCCCTCTGCCACGGTATGGGCCTGCCGGTCTCCTACCCGAACCTTCACGGTCGCTTCGCAAATCGAATGGTCTCCGTTCTTTCGCATGGAGACATGGTAGGCTTCCACTGTAAACAGCAGATCCGGATTGTGTTCCAGCACCGAACGAATCAGTAAAGCTAGCGAACCTTCCGCTGCTTCAAACTCATATCCTTCGTGTTCGAGTTGTTTGATTCGAGCGACGATTTCGCGCACTTCGGGTTGATCGGGCTGAAGATCGAATCCTAATTCTTTTGCCTTAAGGAGGATATTGGCTTTGCCGGCCAGGTCACTGACCAAGATCCGGCGGCGATTTCCAACCAGGGCCGGATCAATATGTTCAAAACTTGCAGGATTTTTCCGCACCGCGTCCACATGGGTCCCGCCTTTATGAGCAAAGGCTGCATCGCCGACCCACGGAGCTCGAGGGTTATGACGTTGATTGGTGATCTCGTCCACGAACAGGGAAAGATCACGGAGTCGACGGAGCGAGCTCTGAGGCACACACTTATAGCCTAGTTTCAACATGAGACAGGGGATGAGGGTCGTCAGGTTACAGTTGCCGGTGCGTTCTCCGTAGCCATTGATGGTCCCCTGGACATGGATGGCCCCGGCCTGAACGGCAGCAATTGTATTCGCCACCGCCAGCCCCGTGTCGTTGTGGGTATGGATTCCGATCGGTACCGAAAGCTCTTCGACCGCTCGGGAGACGATCTCCTGAATCTCATGCATCATCCGGCCGCCGTTGGTGTCGCACAGGACGATGCGATCGGCCCCGGCCTCCTCAGCCGCCTTCCAGGTGGCCATGGCATACTCCGGATCCTCCAGGTACCCGTCGAAGGCATGTTCGGCATCATAAATGACAAATCGGCCATGGTCTTTGAGATACCGGATCGTATCCCGAATCATCGCCAGGTTTTCGTCCAGAGAAGTGCGAAGGACCTCTTTGACATGCAGGGGCCAGGTCTTTCCGAAGATCGTGACTACCGGGGTCTCTGCCTCCAATAACATGCGGACCTGGGGATCTTCCTCCACAGGAGTGTGCTTCCGCCTTGTGGAACCGAAGGCAGCGATTCGAGCATGGCGCCAGCGCATCCGCCGGGCCCGTTCAAAGAATTCTGCGTCCTTGGGATTGCTTCCCGGCCATCCCCCTTCAATAAAGTGAACCCCAAACCGATCCAGCCGCTCGGCAATCCGCAGCTTATCAATCACCGAGAGGTGAATCCCCTCGGCCTGGCTTCCATCGCGTAAGGTTGTGTCATAGATTTCGATTTGTTTCGGCATAAAGCCCGCGTTCCCCCGCAAAAACGATTGTTTGTAAACACGAACAACCCTTCTGGCAAATGCGAAAAACGCAGCTTCCTCTTTGAGGAAGCTTAGAGGGTAGGGATCTTCCCCCTTCTTTTCTCCTTGAGCAAAAAGGCACGAATTGAAAAATTTGCAAGCCCTTCTTTAACGATAATTAAGGACTCTCCTCACGGCTCTATAGGCTCAATATCCCCTTGCCGTAGTCGGAAAAATCGTCTCGGTCGAGAGAGTTTAATGCGGACCTGATAACGGTCTCCTACCAAAATCCTCGGCACCAACAACGGTCGCCATTCCGGATCAGTCAAGTCGTTTTTGTACTCCACAATGAAGCTATCCTCTCCGGCCGGCCAGCTTAAGACTAAGCGGTTTCCTTCCCGGTAAAAACGAATTTTTGGAGTTTTCAAAATAGGGAGTTCTACGCGTTGGGTTGCTTCCGGTCGATGGAAATCCACAGCAGGAGAGATGACCGTGGCCTGAACCACCATCGTCCCTTCCTGCAGAGGGACAAATCGAACCGATACTCGATTTGTTTGCCCTGGCTCCATATCTCCAAAGGCACAGACGACCCCAGGAGAACTCATTTCGTATTTCCCCTGCGAAACGTCCACAGAATCCAGCTCCAGATTGGTGGAAAAGGCCAGGAGTAACCGCACCTGCGGAGCCGATTCATCCCCCTGGTTTGTCAAGACAAAGGTCACTGTCGCCGGGGCATGAACTAACAGTGGGGGTTCTGGAGCTTGCGCTAAAATAGCGATATGGGCCGGAGGATAGATCTGGCCATGAAGTTCCACCTGGTTGTTGTCCGGATCGACGTCAAACGAAGAGGCTTCCAAAATCATTCGGTTTGTATAGGCTCCCTGCTGCTGATGGGCTACAGCCAGTATTCCTAATAATCCTTCCCCAGGCTCCAAATCCCCAATCTCCCAGATCCAGTTTGTCCCGGAAGGATCTAAAGTTACTGTTCCTCGATCTAGATTGGTTTCTAGTAAAGCTACAGGTCCAGTGAATGAGCTTACCAAGCGTACTCCGGTAGCTTGTTGCGGCCCTTGGTTTGTCACAACGATCAGGAAATTCTGAAGGCATCCTACGCACACATCACTCCGTTCAGCCTGTGCCAGTAAGCCCAGGTCCGCTCCATACTTCGCCTGGCCGGAAACCAGAAGATGGTTATCCGCCGGATTGAGATCCAATTCGTAAGCGGAAATGGTAGCCTCCAAATCCATCTCTCCTTCGGTTGTGGCTATAAATCGAAGATGACAAACAGTATTTGTTCCCGGTGCCAGTGTATCCAGCTGAAGGACCAAACCCTCTTCGGTCTGAGTCCATTGGATTCCATCCCCGTGAATCTCTGCGAATTCCAAAGTCGGAGAAATCTGAATGTGCATCTTTACCTGATGGGCTTCCGCCGGTCCCCGATTGGTTAGGCTCAAATCCAAATCCATTGCAGAACCTACGAGGAGAAAGTCTGGGAATCCGGAGAATTGAAATCCCAAATCGGCTACGTTCCGGC
>CAZBKV010000191.1:0-5488 GCA_964492575.1 uncultured Verrucomicrobiota bacterium
AACTGCTTCTTCGGTATAGTGACATGAGTCGTTACGGAGTTTACACGGCGGTTGAGGCGCTGAATGCGTTGGGATCGATCGTACGGCCAAGCGATTCCGTCCGCGATGCGGTGGCCCATCTTCCGCGGACCCTTCCATCGGGGACACCCCAAAGGGTACGGAATTATGTCCCCCGGTTAATCGATTGGTTGTTAAACGTAAAGAAGGTAAACTAAAGCGCTAAGAGAGGAGGTTTCTCGGGTGTACGGTGAAAACGGCCGTACACCTTTTTATTTTTCGGATGGAGGGAAAAGCACGATGCCGTCCTGTGTCATCCGATCGATGACCTCGCGGTGCTGGTGGTATTCGGATTCAGTGTAAAGGTGGGGTTCTAAACCTCGCAAAGCGAGGATCTTCTTCGTGAGAGCAAAGGCGTCGTCTCGCGGTTGCCCAGAGTAGATAACAAGCAGGTCGATATCGCTTCGGACCGTGAAATTTCCCTTCGCATAGGAACCGAAAAGGATCACCCGTACCAAAGGAAGAACGGCATGAAGTCTTGGTAGCCGCTTTTTCAGTAGGCGAATGACCTCTTCCTTAGTCCACTTGGGCCAAAAGACTTTAACCATCCTTAAGCAAATCAAAAAATTCCTCTACAGACAAATTAGCTTCTTTAATAATTTTTCGTAGGAGTCCTTTCCCTATATCCTTTCCCGGATGGCAAGGGATTACGATGTGGCGTCCATCTGGATGAAAGAGGGAAATATGGCTTCCTTTCTGTCGTTTCTCGCTAAAACCAATTTTTCTTAGGACTCGTAAGACTTCTTTGCAGTTAAGTGGTCTTAGCTTTGACATTAACGTTTATGATATCAGGCTGAACCCGACCGGTCAAGATCTCTTTTACCTCTTCTCTCACTTCAGGAAAGGACTCTAAATATAACTCAATAGCTTCTTTGATATTTTCTACGGCTTCCTCATAAGTATCCCCCTGGCTGTAACAGCCTTGCAAAATCGGGCAGGAAGCCACATAGATTCCATCTTCGTCTTGTTCAATCAATATTGGCAAGCGGACTTGCATGGGAATTTCGTCTCTGTCTGTGTTTGAGAAACACTTTATCCCGCTTGCCTCGAAGAATCAATATCGTTTTTAAGCAGGATCCACATCCAATCGGGCGGCGTAGGCGGCACGGCCTTCGAGGACGCGTTGGGAGGGGACGTAGTTGGCTACGAATTCACGGCGGTATTCGTCGAAGGTCCCAGCGGCGATGTGTTCGCGAATCTCCCGCATGATCTGGAGATAGAGATAGGTATTATGGATGCTGACCAGGCGAAGACCGAGGATTTCGTTTACATTGAGGAGATGGCGGATATAAGCGCGAGTGAAGTTGCGGCAGGCATAGCAGCCACAGCCTTCCTCGATCGGGATAAACTGGTCCTTGCAGGCACCGCCTTTGATGGCGAAGGTGCCCCGACGCGTGAAGGCCGTACCATTACGGGCCAGCCGGGTAGGAAGCACGCAGTCGAACATATCGACCCCACGAGCAACCATCTCCACGATCTGTGCTGGAGTGCCGAGGCCCATTGCGTATCGAGGTTTGTCAAAGGGCAAAAAAGGTTCGGTCATTTCCACGGCACGGAACATTTCCGGTTCAGGCTCACCGACGCTCACTCCTCCGATGGCGTACCCATCAAAGTCCATCGCAACGATCTCTCGAGCGCAGCGTTCCCGAAGATGGGGATGGATCCCGCCTTGAACGATTCCAAAGACTTGTTGTCCCGGAGCCCGGGGTTGTTCCCGGCAAATCTTTGCCCAGTGGATGGTTCGTTCGACTGCCTTTTCGACCTGCTCAACCGGGGCGTCGTAGGGAGGACATTCGTCGAAGGTCATGGCGATGTCGGAGGCGAGGATGCGTTGGATCTCCATTGCCTCTTTGGGGCCGAGGAAGAGAAGGGCGCCGTCGACGTGGGAACGGAATTCGACCCCATCATCTCGGACAGTTCGGATTTTGGCGAGACTGAAGACCTGGAACCCTCCGCTGTCGGTCAAGATGGGACCATCCCAGCCCATGAATCGATGAAGTCCTCCGGCACGGCGAATAATATCGATGCCTGGACGGACGTAGAGGTGGTAAGTGTTGCCCAGGATGATTTGGGCACCGATTTCGCGGAGCTCACGGGGGTCGAGGGCTTTGACGGTGGCCTGCGTGCCTACGGGCATGAAGACAGGAGTCTCGACGACGCCGTGAGGAGTGATCAACCGACCAAGCCGAGCCTTGGATTTTGGATCGGTTTTGAGGACTTCGAACATGAGCCCTGTTGATTTACAAACTTTTCTGTTTTGCCCACTTTGTAAACCTCACCTGCTCTACGTCAGATTCAGGTGGAGTTGATCGGAGAGTTCGGTGATACGACGGCGTTCTTCGTCGGTGAGTTGGACCTCGACTGCTCGAGCGTTTTCCTCGGCTTGCTGGGCATTGCGGGCTCCAACCAAGGCCACCGTAACGCCAGGCTGATCGATCGTCCAGCGGAGGATGGTCTGAGCCAAGGTGGCGTTGTGGGCCTGGGCAATAGGCCGGATTTGATCCAACATTTCGTTGACCTTTCGAATGTTTTCCGGCCGGAAGAAGGGATGCTTTGCGCGATGATCCTCCGGCGGGAACTTGTGGTCGGGCTGGAATTTGCCGGTTAAGAGGCCTCGTTGAAGAGGGCTATACACCAAAACACCCAGGTTCTGCTCCCGGCAGTAGGGCAACAGATCCTTTTCGATTCCGCGGTTGACCAGACTGTACGGCGGTTGGACGGAGACGATCGGGATGCAGCGGCGGGCGGTTTCGACTTCTTCGACGGTATAATTACAGACCCCGGCGTAGCGGATTTTGCCTTGATCGATCAGCTTTTCGAGGGCCTCCATCGGTTCTTCCACCGGAACGGTATGGTCCCGCCAGTGAACCTGGTAGAGATCGATGTAATCTGTCCCAAGGTTTTGGAGGCTTCGATCGCATTCCTCAAGGATTCGTTGTTTTCGACTGTTACGATAGACTTTATAGGCTTTGCCTTCGAACTCCATGGTGAAGTAGTATTCTCCTTCTTCGAGGTCGACACGGAGGCCGCATTTGGTGAAAATGTAAACCTGATCCCGCCGTCCTTTGATGGCTTTGCCGACGATCTGTTCGCTGCGGCCCAGGCCGTAAATCGGAGCTGTGTCGATACAATTGACGCCGAGATCGAGAGATCGCTGAATGGCTTCGATTGCAGCTTTTTCGTCCGTACCACCCCACATCGCCCCACCGATGGCCCAGGCACCAAAGGTAATCACAGAAGCCTGAATTTCGCTCAGCCCAAGTTGTCGATATTCCATAGTCACTTCCTCCCTTTCTAAGAATTTGCTCCTCTAATTCGTGCCTTGTCCAATTGACCCGTTTTCTCGTTCTTTTCTGTTTCGGCCAAACCCGGTTTGGTGTCAAATCCAAGCCTGTAAAAATAAATGCAACGGGGCTTGCTTTGAAAAAATTAAGGAATGGCTGGGGTGTGAGAAAATGGACCGCCTTGTTGTTTGCGTTCCCACTTTTCATATGCCCAGAAGAGGAGGCCTCCTAAGACGCCACCCAAATGGGCTGTCGCGGCAACGGAACCATAACCTGTCAACTGGAAGAACAACGAAACCAACTGTAATAGGATCCACAATCCGAAGGCCATGCTGGCCGGGATCGTAATCCAACGCCACATAAACCAGTATCGGATGGTCATCGAGAGTTTTGCGTGGGGGAACAGAAGCGTATAGAAAAGGAGGACCCCGGAGATCCCACCGCTCGCTCCGATGCATGGGATTTCGCCCCGTGGATCAAGCAACAGATGAACGAAGTCTCCTACGACTGTGGAGACCAGCAGCAAGAGAAGGAATCGGCCTCGACCGAGGTAATCCTCCACATTGTCCCCGAAGACGAGAAGGAAGTAGAGGTTCGACAGCAGATGGAACCAGCCGCCATGAAGGAAGAAGGAAGTGATGGGGGTTAAGCCGCCGAGGCGAAGGGGACGGTTAGGGTAGAAGCCGAACAGTTCGACCCAGTCCCTCAAACCGGTGTAAAAACTCACTACGCTGACAAGAAAGATGGTTCCGGCTAGCAGCCATGTAGCCCAGGGACGACGCCGCAGCTGCGGGGCATCGTACTCGACAGGGAAACCGAGGAGTCCCAGAAGATATTTCCACGTCTCGGCCGGGGCTTCGCCATCCCATCCGCTTTGTCGTTTTTGAGCATCCAGACGGGCTTTGGCCATGATCTCGGCCATCCGCATTTGAGCCGCATAGGGATCCATTGCCCCTACCCCTTTCGGGAGCTTTTCAAATTCGTCCGGATCAAACCAGAGAACTCGACATCGGAGGCAACCATCTAGTTCCACTCCGGCCTCCGGGACGGAGAAGACCCGCATCGGTTGATGACAAAACGGACACAGACGGGAGCTTGGCTGGGACATTGCATTCAGTCGCCGGAACAAGGAGGCATGGAAATAGTAATCCAATAAATTCGCCAGGTGAGTAAACGTTACGGCCCGGCCTCCACAGGTCCTGCACACAAAGAATACCCCGGTGGGCTGTCGTATGGTTCGCAGTGGTATATGGCACCTCGGACACTGCGGCATAAGGAAAGCTTACTGAAGGATCCTGTTAGTTGGTCAAGTCGATTCCACCGTCTCCTTCCCAAGAACGGAGTTTTCTAGTCTGAAAATCCGGTCAACCTCATGCAAAAAAGCCGTCTCCTATAAAAATCAGAGAGTAATCCTTCTGTTTAAAAGACCGGCTTCCTCTTTCAAGAGCCTTCTCTTGCTTCTCCTTTAAAACGCTCTAGAGCTTGTCCGAAAAAGGTATTCGTCCATTTTCCTCTCGCGGCGCTTTGGGGACAACGCGTCCTATCTTCCCTCCTCTTCCGTATGCCCTTTGGTAGGGTAGGGCGGTTTGTCTCCAAACCGTCGCTATGAAATTTCATTTTTCCTTTTCCCCGGCGCGCTAGGGACAGCACGCCCTACCTTTCAATTCCCTTTCGAACGTTCAGGGAAAGGTAGGGCAGTTTGTCCTCAAACCGCCGCAAGAAATCCCTTTTCTTTATGCCCAACCCATTGCGGTGCGGTTATGCCTTCGATCCGGTGTTTTCTCTCTTAGAAACTCTTCCATTCAAACGGCCCAGCCAATTTTTGGATGAGCTTGAAAATATAGGTTTCGATTCGAAGATTATGAAAAGTCCGAGAAGCAAAGCTGTAACCATACCCCACGCTTTGGATTCCGGAATAACAACAGAAACCTCATTAATCGCAAAGTGTTGATCTGTAGGTGCTGCAATTTCAATGCTAGCCATTAAAATGTTTCGCATTGTAGACCGAACCCCCATAAATAAAATTTTGCCCGGAGTGGACTGCGTTTGAGTAGAACTAAAAACCAATCGCTGATATTATAAGATTTATATACGGTAATCTTTGTGGAATACGCAATCGAAAGATCCTTAGGCTGGATATCCATCCC
>CAZBKV010000192.1:0-2679 GCA_964492575.1 uncultured Verrucomicrobiota bacterium
GGCGACCGTCCCGGCCGGACATCTTATTCGAAGACTTTGAAAAACCGACCTACGAAGGCTGGACCGTCGAAGGAACGGCTTTCGGCTCCGGACCCGTTCGGCAAGACCAAGTGCCGACTTACCAGGGCAATCTCGGAGGAGAAGGACAACGAATGGTCAATTCCCATGCCACTGCCCCAGGCCGATCCGTTCAGGAAAAGGACTTGGCCACAGGGCGTTTGATCAGCCGTCCTTTCCGGATCCAACGGCATTACATCACCTTCCTCATCGGCGGCGGTGCCCACAAAGGTAAAACCTGTCTGAATCTGGTCATCAACGGAAAAGTCGTCCGCTCTGCCACCGGCAAAAATCGGAATCGCATGGAACGGGCCTTTTTCGACGTTCGGGAGTTCGAAGGCCAAACCGCTCATCTGGAAATCGTCGATCAAGCCACCGGGTCCTGGGGGAACATCGGAGTCGATTCCATCGTTTTTACAGATCGGAAGCCCCGAAGCGGAAAATTAGAAGAACAGCGGGATTTCGGCACAATGGCCCTGGCTTTAATCCATGAACCCCACAGTCCGGTTCCCACCGGAACCGCCCAACTCGGCGCTTCTACCACCGAAGCCCGGGCTCCTCTTTCTCAAAAACTCGTCGGTCAACTGGCCCGGACCGAATCCCTCGCCCCCAACCAAACCCAATCCTGGCGCTTCCTCATCGCTTGGCATTTCCCCAACTTCTATGCTCGAGCAGAAGGAAACCGGAATCTTGGCCATGCGTACGCTGCCCGGTTCCGAGATGCCTTCCACGTCATCCGCTACGTCACCCGGCACTTCGACCGGCTAGCTGGGGATACACGGCTTTGGGTTCAGACCTGGTACGATAGCACCCTGCCCTACTGGCTCCTGGATCGCACGATGGCGAATACTTCCACCCTTGCCACTACCACCTGTTACCGACGCCGAAGCGGCCGGTTCTGGGCCTGGGAAGGAATCGGTTGCTGTTGGGGAACCTGTACCCACGTCTGGCACTATGCCCAAGCCCCTGGACGCCTTTTCCCAGACTTAACTCGTGACATCCGACGTCGGGTAGACTTTGGCATCGGTTTCTACCCGGACGGGGGAATCGCGCACCGAGCCTCCTTAGGACGCAAAGCCCCGCCGGCGGTGGACGGTCAATGCGGCCGAATCCTCGGCTTCTACCGCGATGTCCTTATGAGCCCGGACGACTCTTTCCTTCGAGAGCTCTGGCCGAAGGTCCGTAAGGCCATAGAATACCTCATCCGCCTTGATGCGAATGAGGATGGGATGATCGAAGGGCCTCAGCCTAACACTCTTGATGCTACATGGTACGGCCGAATTCCATCAATTGCTTCTCTTTACCTCGCTGTCCTCCGGGCAGGCCAGGCTATGGCTGAACGTGTTGGGGATCATACCTTTGCCGAACGATGCCGCCGTATCGCAGATCGTGGAGCCCGGCAAATCGTTGCCCTTTTCAATGGCGAGTATTTTGAGCAACAAGAAGATCCAAAACATCCGAATGCCATCGGCATCGGCAAAGGCTGCTTCATCGACCAAGTCATCGGCCAATGGTGGGCCCATCAAGTCGGTCTGGGACGCCTCTTCGATGCCGAAAAACAGAAATCTGCTCTTCGCTCGCTCTGGAAATACAACTTCGCTCCCGACGTCGGCCCGTTCCGGAAACGATTCAAACAAGGCCGCTGGTATGCCGTAGAAGGGGATGCAGGACTGATCATGTGCACCTGGCCCCGCGGTGGCTTGCGAGCCGAATACCGTAAACACTGGCAATACGGCTACTTCAACGAATGCATGACCGGATTTGAATGGCAGGCGGCCTCCCACATGATCTGGGAAGGTCTGGTCCTGGAAGGCCTGGCAGTAGCCCGCGCGATTTACGATCGCTACAATGCCCGCCGCCGAAACCCGTACAATGAAATCGAATGCAGCGATCATTATGCCCGCGCGATGGCTAGCTACAGCGTCTTCCTTGCAGTATGCGGATTTGAATATGACGGTCCGGCCGGTATGTTAGGGTTCCACCCACGACTTCATCCGGAAAACTTCCGCGCCGCCTTCACGGCTGCCGAAGGATGGGGCACGATCGCTCAAACAATTCAATCCCAACAAATGAAGGCAACCATCACCCCACGTTGGGGGCAACTTCGTCTCCAAACCCTTCGTCTTACGTTGCCTCGTCAAAAAGCTCCCTCCATTCAGTCCTTAGAGTGCCGCCTGGACACCCAGCCTGTCACGGCTTCTTTCCAACGCCAATCCGATCAGATCCATATCCAATTCTCCTCTCCAATTACGATCCGGGCTGGACAAACCCTCTCCTGTACCCTCAAATGGGAACCATGAAAACCAAAAGATTCCATTTACAGATTTACTCGCTAGTGGCTTGTGCCCTAGGCGCTGCTTTTACCGCCAATTTTTTCTGCGGCATGGCTGCAGAGCCTCCTTCCACCCAACAAACACTCTCTGCGGTAGGAGAAAAAATCGCTCGGGCCTACCAACAAGCCCATACCACCCTTGCCACCGTCACCTGGCAACAACAACTGGTGGAGCAACTCCCTCTGCTCGGACACCGGAATTGGATCGTCATTGCCGACTCCGCCTATCCGGCGCAAACCGCTCCGGGCCTTCAAATCATCTATGCCCCGGCCGATCTCCCTACCGTCTT
>CAZBKV010000192.1:2706-5488 GCA_964492575.1 uncultured Verrucomicrobiota bacterium
CGCTGTAAGCATATCCGCCCGATTGTCTATCAAGACCAAGAACTCCAATTCCTCGACGATCAACTCGCCCCCGGCATCTCCACCTTGCGACAAAAGATTCGAAAGATCCTCGGCAACCGTCCGACCCATAGCAAACTCCACATCGACATGATTCATTGGCTTCACGACGTAGCCGATCAATACAAAGTCCTAGTGATCAAAACCGACTGTACTCTCCCTTACACCACCGTCTTCCTCCAACTCGACTGCGCCTATTGGTCGGAGAAAAACGAACAAATCCTCCGCCAACGCATCGAAGAAGCCCATCCTTCTTCAAAGGAATAGGAAGCTTAGCGGGAGGAGATTGGCTATGGAGAGAATCAAGATTCCAGAGATGCAGAATAATCGTCTTCTCAACGATTACATAAACCCTTGGTTTCTTTCATCGGCGCGACGAGGACATCACGCCTTATCTAAATTTTTCCTTGAGAATAAATATTCGACTGATGCTATTATATTCCCCCTAAGGATTGCGTTATTCATCAAACAGTACAGCATGTAGAGTTCCTTGTCGGAGCGAATCTGCACATGTCATACTATGTATGAGTTCTGTGAAGTTAGATACACTTTTGAGTTAAAAAGAAACAACCATGGCAAATAAAATGAAGCGCTTTCTAGCATCGTGGGCCACAAAGTTGAAACTAGTGTGGTTTAGTACACTATGTATCTGCCTTTGCTTAGAAGTCTTGAGCGACGGGATCGAATCTGCAAACGTAGCAAATCCTCAAGCGATACCGACTTTCCATTGTATCGGACTGTATTGGTCACCTCCCGGTGGAGCACCGAATCGACGTGTTTTTATACGGTTTCGTCCTCTAGGGGAGACACATTGGTGGGAAGGTTTACCCATGCGTTATAACCCAATCGATAATACTGATGAGGATTTGGCAGACTATCGAGGTAGCATTGTCAACTTAACCCCAGGTACAACGTATGAAATCGAGTTGAAGTTAGAGGGAACGGACATTTCCAGACGCATCCGAGTCAAAACGTGGAAGGAAAAATTTCCAGAAGGTAAGGTGATCCATGTTTCTTCTCGTAATACACCGTTGGTGATTACAGAGTCAGGCCGACCAGACGCTTACCGGGTCTATGATGGAGGAGGTGCGGTAATTGACGTACGTCATGAACATGATGCGTGCATCAGAATCGCCGCTTCGTACGTCATTATTCGTAACTTTGTCCTTCGTGGTGCCGGTTCACGGCATAATCTACGACGAACCCCAATCGGCGCCATTATAATTGAGAAAGGCCATGATATCGTGATTGAACACTGTGACATCGCTGATTGGGGACGTATTAACCCACAGACCGGTTTTGGCTTCAACTACGATTCAGCCGTGCTGTGTCGGAATAGCTCCGTCAAACGGGTAATTATCCAACGCTGCAAAATGCATCATCCATTCTCAGACAGTAACCATTGGTACGAACCGGTTCACCCTACCCATCCACGAGGTCCCCAGTGCATTTCATTCTTTAATACAGCTGGCAATCATGTCATCCGCTATAACGAGTGCTATTCCGATCTTGACCACATGTTCAATGACATCATTGGAGGAGGAAGTAACGGCAGTTTTCGAGGTGCACCAGGGCCAGATTCCGATATTTATTGCAACTTCATCAGTCATTGTTGGGATGATGGACTTGAGGTTGAGGGAGGTAACCGAAATGTCCGTGTTTGGGGGAACTACATAACCCAAGCGGCTATGATGATTGGTAATGCCCCTACATCAATTGGACCTCTTTACATCTGGCAAAATGTAGTTGCACGTAGCCAATGGCGTCCAAAATCTACGGGCGGTTATTTTCTTAAAATGGGATATGCCGATAGCGAGAGTTGGATGACAGGACATATGTATATTTTCCATAATACTATATTTAGCGGCGAACCGTTCCTACCGACAGGTGGATTAGGCGGTAATCGCATCGTCAAACATACTGTCTCACGCAATAATATCCTACATGTACTTTCGTCCAACAAATGGAGCCTGAGCTGTTCATCCCACAATGTAGACAATGACTTTGATTTTGACCTGTTCAATGGCCGAGTTCCTGAGGGAAGCGAATCACACGGTATTCGTGGCATACCGAAATACATAACCGGCTCAGGATTAAATCGAAAAATACTCCGAGGTAATTTCCAACTCGCTAACGATTCACCAGGACGGGCAGCCGGCGAGATGATTCCCAATTTTACACCTCCTTTCGATAACTCCCAGCCCGATATAGGGGCTCATCAGCATGGTGCACCCCCCATGGAGTTCGGTGTCAACGCTAAGTGGAAGCCTAGACTGTCAAGCCAATAAGATTTATACTAGCGGAATAATATCAGTTAAATAACTGCCCTCGAATGAAAAATTTCAGAAAGTAAAGATTGTGGGAAGGTAGGGCGCGCTGTCCTCAGCGCGCCGGAAGAGGAAACAAACGAATTTGCGGAGGCCTAGGGACAGGCCGCCCTACCTTTTTTCTTGTCTCTTTGGGGACAGAAATTTGACGGATGCCTAATTTAAAAGACCTTTCCATTCTAATCCTCCTTACACAATAGTCACAATAGTAATAAACGAATCAAAAGGTTCTGGCCTTTGGCTTTTGTCGGAATTCCCCTTTTAAATCTCAAAAACTCCTTAAGAGAGAAGGGGTTCACGTTCTGGCGAAACGGGTCCGAAGGGGTGGAAGGCAAACTCCGGCTAGATCGAGGATTTGTTGTTGCTGGGGCGTCGGTCGGATCACCTTGTACCCCAAG
>CAZBKV010000193.1:0-309 GCA_964492575.1 uncultured Verrucomicrobiota bacterium
TGGGCGAACAACTGAAGGTAATGACCCAACGGATAGGTGGGAGCCGTGCTTACGAAGAGATTGGGAAGAGAGAGAGCCCGCGAAAACCACGGCCAAGCACTTCAGCCGCTAATGCAAGCTGCGGCCCCCAAACCTCAACCGAAGAAGACGGCGCTGCCCGAACTCGACCCAACGGATCCATATGGATCTGTGTCTCGAACACCTGTTGCAAAACTTGGAAAAAGGCAGGATGATTCAGCCCAGGCCCGCTGAAATAAAGAGGAAAAGCCTTCCAATGGAACCCTGGTCCCAAAGCTTCTCTTCCCCATT
>CAZBKV010000193.1:319-5487 GCA_964492575.1 uncultured Verrucomicrobiota bacterium
CCGAAGGACCTCAGCCCAATGCTGACATTGATTTTGCCAATCCTTATTTGAGGAAGAATCAGAACTTTGCGATTGAGCTGAGTCAGCGTCTCGAGAAGGAAATGCCGGCAATCTTTCTGAAAGGGCTGTCGCAAAAACCTCCTGTCCTTGGTAGGTGATCGCTAGATGGGTCATTCGACCATCCCAGTAGACCCACACCCCATCCTCCGCTTCTTGGCTCAAGCGATGACGGACTCGCCGGGCCCAAGCAAACAACATCTCCCCGGTGGAAACCAACTCGGCTAAAACCGCCTCGGACGTATCCGGATCTGCTAGTCCCAACCGATCAAGCCAACCTTCCAGCTCTTCAGCCCGACAAAACGTCACCCAATACGGATTTTTATACGTTCCAAAAGGATCCAAACGACGATAGCGCAAATAAACAGAAGCGGAAGGAAGGCCAATGATCCTCCGAGCCTCATTCAATAAAAACTCCCGAACCGGCAACTGTAGATCTTCAGGAACTTCAATCACAGAACTAATGCAACGATCTTGGGGAAAGACCAATACCACCTCCGTTCCGCTCCCTCGACCACCGACTTCCTGAACAGCCTGAAAGAACTTCTCCTCGGCCAGCGCCTCCCCTTCCGGCACGGGGATCTGTCGAACCGCTTCAGTCGTAAGGCGTCCAAACCGCTGACGAATTCGATAAAAGCAAAGCGTCGAACCCCGGATTTCAATCAACAGGACCCGACCTCGTTCGGTAGGAAGTCGAAAGGGTATAACTCGATACCGTCCTGTGTCCATCATCCTCCTCCAACCTGTGTCCCCGCTGTACTGGTCGTAGAGGGAGCCGACGCGGGGGAGGCGGTCTGTTTCTCATCCTGATACACGACAAACTCTCCATTCTCATCGACGATCGTCGCCGTGACAAAAATGAGCAGATACCTTGGTTGATCCAATTCCGTCCGGCGTCGGAACAAGGCTCCAATCACCGGTAAGCTTCCCAAAACAGGAACAGATTCGACAAACGTCGTTTGGTTGCGTTCCAATACGCCTCCTAATACCACGGTCTCTCCGGATCGAAGAACAACCCGAGTAGCCAGCTTCTGAGTCCGATACTCTGGTAATTTAATATCAAATGTACTGACCACATTCCCTTGATCATCTTTATCTGTAATGGTGGCAAATGTCGTCAGTTTTACATCGGAGTTAATCTCGGGATTGAGGGCGAGAAGAATGGTTCTTCCGTCTCCTCCGATGCTAGCCAGTACTTTCAGATTAGCACCGGCGGTTAATTGTGTGGGTCGGCCGGATGGAACCAGGGCCGAGGAAGATCGTCGCTCTAAAATCTGCTGTTTAACCTGATATTCCTCGTAGTAGTATTGTACTTTTCCGTCCGAAATCGTTGCTGGTAGATTATTTACTACTAATAATCGAGGCGCACTGAGGAGCTGGCTTTCACCACTCTGTTGAAGCATTGTCAAAGTTGCAGAAAGTTGACGCCGGTTCAGAATGTTCGTGAAAGTTTCAGCAATCGGTAAGGCCGGAGTCCCAATACTAAAACCGGTGTAATCAATTGCCTGTTGTTCTGTGGTTCCCCACCGCCGGCCGGTCTCCCATGCAACACCTAATTTTAATAGGGCTGCTTTTGAGACCGTTACAAATCGCGCCTCAATCAAAACCTGCTTCACTGGCCGATCAAATTCTTTGACAATCTGATCCATCACCCGCAATTGTTCAGGCGTTCCTCGAGCGACGATCACGTTGTGGGCATAATCAATCAGATATTTCCCTTGGAAAAATTCTTTAATGGCTGTTTCAATTGCCGGGATTGGAGGAGCTAAATCATTCACAAATCGATTCAGATTTTCTTGCTCCGTAATAATACGAACCCCACCTTTTTGAATCTGGGTTGTTCGGTGTACCGTCTCCGGGCCGAATTGAGCCGGGAGGATAAACCCATACTTCAGATGATAAAACTTCGTCTGTTCAAAACGCTTATTCGGATCCTTTGCATCCACAATCCAAATCAAATCGTCCCCTACCTGAAACTGGAGGCCATAATTCCGATACAAAAAGTCGAAAAATTCCCGCAACGTTACATTTTCTAGATGCGCACTAATCTTCTGTTGAAAAACTTTTAACCCTTTATCGGCCACAAAATTGATCCCTTCGCTCTTTCCAATGTTGAAAATAATATCTTCCAAAGTAGCATCGTCTAAATGAATGGTAACCCGCTTATTCAGTAATTGCTCCATATGACTCTTGTTTCCCTGCTCATCCAACTGGACTGCACTAGATTTTACATAATTCGTCTTGCCATAACTGTCTGGAATGTAAGGAGTAGCTTCAATCTGCTCGACAGCTCGACGGACATCTTTCCGCGGTGGCAGCCCTCGATCTTTATTTTCCGTCAGAAGACGTTTAATGGTCGGATTAAAAGCAGAGTTCTTTGCATCAATCGCTCGAATTCGATCTTCCACCGCTCGGGCCCGAATCAACATTCTCTCCGTACTTATCCAATCCTTCACCCGAGCCACCAGTGGATCTTGAGGATCTCGTGCATAAAGGGCGTTTGCCAGCGCTTCGGCCTCTTCCCAATGTCCTTCATCAGCAAGATTAAAAATCTGTTCGAATTGTTTATCGTATTCGGGGTGATACTTGACAGGTGGGGGCAGCTTCTCTGGGCTCTTGAGGTTTGTGAGGGAAGATGTGGCGCCGGTAGAAAGCGTTAAGATCTCGGGGGCCACAGGATTTGTGGCACCCTGACCGGTAGAAGAGGAAGAAGCCGAAGGAGATTGGGAGGAGGCTACCTGATTAGTGGGGGGAGCCTGTCCTCCAGGGGAGGGACGCGAAGTATTGGTATTTGCCCCGATCACCGGGGGAGGCGTAAGGGGTTTTGCGCCGGACTCTTCTACCGGATAGCGGACGCACGAGCTCGTGCTCACCCAGAGCCCCATGCATACGAGAATTTGTAATAGAGAAGGTGACCGTTTCATACCTCCTCACCACAGTTTGTGTTTGTTTATCTTCGCATTGGACGCAGGCGAACCATAACTCGTTCAACTTGATTCGCCTATGAGTTCCTCCACCTCCCTCCTACCCTTATTTGCGATCTTGGTCCAGGAATATGTCGATTGTCCAATCTGAATTTCATTTGTTTCTAGGTTTATTAGTACAAATATAGCCTCCAGGCCCTCAAAACAGATACCATTACATCTCAAAAGATACTTTTTGAAAAGAAAATTTTTAAACTGGGCCGAATCCCTCATGGAAATCGGATGCGATAAAAGGCCATCCGATGGTCTCGCCATTCCGGATCCACAAACCGACCCTCCGTCAGTCCGGAAGCAACCACATGATAAGGGCCCCTCGGATCTGCGGCTCGTTCAACACGGTATACTCTGCCTGGCTTGGCCTCCCATTCCAAAAGGAGGCCTTTGTTGGGATCGAGAGAGGCATGCAATCCGGTGATCACTTCAGAAACCGGTATGGCGGTAGGCTCATTCCATCGCTTTCCGTCCCACTGCCGTCCCGGTGTAGCTGGCTGATCGGCTACAGTCCGCTGTGGCACAAAAGGCCCTTCTATCGTCGGATACCGGGTCAAGGCGCTCCCTTCCGGCAACGAGCTATAAACCACCCGTTCTACGATCCCACCCTGAGCATTCCGGAGAATCAACACATCTCCCTTATTGTTCAACGCTAGCCCATCAGAAGAAGTGTTCGCAGGAACGGCGAGTACCTCTTTGTCCAGCTGTGGTGGGAAACCTTCGGTCGGTCCACCGTAAAGGACCAGCACGTTCGATACCGTCAGAAGGGTAGGTGCTTCAAATCGGTGGCGTACTTGAACCCCATCCGAGAACGTCCAACCTTGAAGGTCGATCGGCTCAGAGCTCAGATTTGCGATCTCTACATACTCGTCCCAAGTCGCAAGGTCCGAATCAGGAATCGTCTTCCGGTGAAGGGGATTAAATAGGGGGCTTTGGGGATCTCCAGTAGGATTGGCGAGAAATTCCGTAATCGCTATCCGCTGCTCCTGCGAGGTCAAGACATAAAAACGCCATTGAACTGTGTTTGTGGCTATTCCATTGGCAGCTTGAAGGGTCACGGTAAAGAACCGTCCTTCATCCTCCGAACGAGGGGTCCATTGGAATTGACCGTAAATTTGATTCGTCTCAGTTCTCATCGGACCATCCCATTGAATTCCTGCATCCTCTGGTTCGGTAGTAAAAGAGAGCTGAAGGGGACGACCGGTGGGATCTACCACGAAGACCTCTGCTTGAAATCTCTCCCCTGGGACTAATCCATGTTCTGTAAAGGTATTGACCGGAGCATCTCCGGGTCGAAGAAGATTGGAGAGAAAATTCGTGAAGAAAATCTGGGGAGGTGATTCTGGAAGTTGGACTGTTAGCATAGCCGTTCTACTTCGCGTTTGGCCGGCTGGATTGCTTACTATTACCTCGTATCGGCCAGCATCAGTTAACTGCACAGAATCCAATCGAAGCAACCAATTGGTTGCCCCTGAAATGGGGACTCCGTTATGAAACCATTGGAACGCAAACGGTGGGGTTCCCTCCACCATAACCGAAAAGCTCACTGAGTCTCCCACCCAAACGGTCTGATCTTGTGGTTGGGAAAGAAGGGTCGGTGGTCGAAGTTGCCCTGAGATCGGAATCCCGAAAATCTCAATTCGATCGAACCGCCATGTTCCGTTTGGGGAATAGGTCGCTCCTTCCCCCGCAGCCGTATAATCGTCCTTGCTAAAATCGGAAACTAATCGGATCGCAAATTGAGGGTTATCCGAGACGGCCGGATCCGCCTCAAACGAGACCTTAAGCCCGGTCATGTACGATTCGGCCTTGGTTGCCTCCAGCCTTCCTGCTTCTTTCCAATTCTCTCCATCGGTCGTGTAAAGCACTGTTAAATGTCGCGCTGCGGTTCTACTCACCCTCCAATCCCATTGCAGCAAGATGTCTTCATACCCTGTAGTCGGAACCCGAATCTCTAGCCCCGCCGTCCGCGGGGCCTTTCCCGAAGGGGGAAAATTTCGCAATCCCAAACCAGAATTATCCTCTGAAGAATCCTCCGGTGACCCCGCATAAAACGCTGTCTTCACCCCACCAATCGGTTGAATCGTCCCCATCCCTTGCTCGGGCCACAACGTCCCTGTCTTTACATTCCCATCC
>CAZBKV010000194.1:0-5481 GCA_964492575.1 uncultured Verrucomicrobiota bacterium
TCAGGCCGATGCCTAAAACGACTCGGTTCAGCCATTTACCGGAGGAACGTTCTTTACCATTCGATGGCTTTTTCTCAGAGGTGTTTTCTCCGTTAGTTCCCATCTCAATCAGGAACAATCGTAGATAGGAAAAGTCTAGCGGGTAAATGTTTATCCCATCTTTTCAAAAACAAACCCTTTTAAATATTCGGTCTCCGGGATCATTGGCATGATTGTGTGATCCGGGCTTTGTCCCAGCACGGCCACTTGACGGAGCAAACACCGCACATCCGCCGCGGCCCCCACAATCGCCGCCAGGAAAAGTTCCCGACTGACATGATGGGAGCAGGAGAAGGTAAAGAGCAGACCGCCGGGCCGTAGCAGGCGCAATGCACGGATGTGGATTTCTTTGTATCCGCGAAGGGCTTCTGGGACGGCGGATCGATGGCGGGTGAACGACGGAGGATCTAGAATCACGGCATCGTATTGGACCGTAGGCGATGTTGAACGGCCGGTTCCTGCCTTGGCCCGGAGCCAGTCAAAGACATTGGCGGCTATAAATTCACAACGATCTTCGACCCCGTTCCACTGCGCATGCATCCGAGCTTTTTCTATGGCTTGGGGACTTTGATCGACGAAGTGGACACGGGCCTGGACCTTCGCTGCCGCATGGATTCCAAAGGCTCCGGTATAACAAAAGGCATCCAGGACTAATGGTTCTTGGAACCGGGAAAGAAAATCGACCACCACCTGATAGTTGGTCTGTTGGTCTAGATACCATCCGGTTTTATGACCTTCCCATATATCGGCTTCAAAACGCAGACCATTAATGTGGATAGGGATCGGGCCGGATAAGGTTCCGTGGAGGACCGATTTTTGGGGTTCTAGTCCTTCAAACCGTCGGCCGGCGAAGTCGTTTCGTTCCACAATCAGGTCCGGTTGCAGGATCTTCTGAATCGCGCGCAGGATCTGTTCCTTCCGTTGTTCCATACCGAGGGCCGTGGTTTGGAGGACACAGGCCTTGCCGTAGACGTCTATGATCAGGCCGCTGAGGTAATCGCCTTCGGAATTCACCCACCGGAAGGCCTCGGCATGGGGAAGATGGCGACGGCGGAAGGCTAAGGCCTCCTGCAACCGGGAGATGAAAAAGGCCTCATCCACCGCGGTTCGCCTTCGGCTGATCAAACGGACCTGGATCTGAGAGTTTGGATTATAGAAGCCGATGCCCAACAAACGCCGCTTCGGATCTCGTACACAAACCAGCGCCCCTTCGCCGGGTTGGCCGGTGATCTTGGCAATCTGGCCAGCATAAATCCATGGATGTCCGGCCACAGTCCGGTCCAGATCCGTCGGTTTGAGAATGACGTTCGGTAAGGTCTCTACAGACTGAGTTTCTTGTGTTGTTGTATTCATAGAGTTGCGGTTATTTACCCCTCCTTTTTGCCAATCCATCGCGGTTTTTGCCGGAATGTCAAGCAGGCTTGGGGCTTTATCGCCCCTAACTGGCCGGACTCTCTATTCGAAAGATAAAGCGGCCTGTCCGCAAGACCCCGCGTTGTCGTCTTTCTTCCTTTTTTCCTTCGACGTGTTGGGAGACGGTGGATCCTTGAGGGGTTACGGTCCTTCTTTTTAGAGCTCCCCTGGCTTTTCTTGAAGATTCGTGATACATAACCCAGCTCGATTAAAGAGGAAGATCGGCGAAGAGATGGAAACCGAAACACAGAGCGGAAAAAGGGAAGGGCCTTCGTCCTCCGGCCTGAAACGGTCGGAGGGCAAAGCCTCAAAGCCTTCCTTCCGATTTTTGAGCCAATTCCTCGGTGCTACTTTCCGTGCCCTGCAACATCGCAATTATCGGTTGTATTTCTTCGGTCTGCTTATCTCGTGGATCGGGACGTGGATGCACCGGACGGCGATCGGATGGTTAATTTATGAGCTGACTGGATCGAAGATGCTTCTTGGTCTGGTGGCGGCAGCGACGTCAGGACCGATTGTCTTACTTTCCCCGTGGGCGGGTTCGTTGGCCGATCGATGGTCCAAACGGAACTTACTAATGGCGACCCAGATCTGGCTGGCCATGTTGGCCTTTCTTCTGGCGGGACTGGTGGCAGGAGGATGGATTCGGCCGTGGCATCTGCTGTTGATTGGGACATTGGAAGGCTTGGCCATGGCCTTAGATACTCCCACGCGGCAGGCATTCCTTGTAGAGGTAGTAGGGCGAGAAGATCTTGCGAATGCGGTGGCACTGAATGCCTCCATGGTGAATGCCGCCCGGATTTTAGGGCCGTCGTTGGCCGGGATCCTGATGGCCTCGGTAGGTGCGGCAACCTGTTTTGCGGTCAATGGATTGAGCTTTATAGCAGTGTTGGTGGCGCTGATTTGGATGCGGTTGGCGGCTCGACCTCAACCGGTTCGAAAGCAGGGGGCCTGGGCTCGATTACGAGAGGGATTCCGTTATACCGTGCGGCATCCAGTCCTTCGAGACGCCATGGTGCTGTTTGTCCTGGTAGGGATTTTCGGATGGTCCTATGCAGTCCTTTTGCCGGTGTATGCCCAGGATGTCCTCCATATTGCAGAAAAACGATACGGTCTTTTGCTTTCAACAAACGGAATAGGCGCCTTATTCGGGGCGTTGACGGTGGCGCGGTTTGCCGTTCAGCTCTCTCCACAACGCCTACGGGCCATGGGGATCACGGTCTTTGCTGTGGGATTAGCGGCTTTGGCGTTGTTGCATCAATACGGTCCGGTTCTCTTTGTGCTATGGGCTGTTGGGTGGGGGCAGATGCTGTTTCTTTCCTCAACCAGTACCTTGATCCAGACACATGTAGATGAGACGTTTCGGGGACGGGTGATGGGGATTTGGACGGCGGTCTTTGCAGGAGTGATGCCTTTAGGGGCTTTATTGGCTGGGGCGCTGTGTAATTGGTTCGGAATTCAGACTGTCCTGTGGATTGGATCTGGGATTTGTCTGGGGGTGGCTGGATTGGCTTGGACTCGACGGATAATTACTCCGCCGTTACTTAGTGGCTCTGATGAGAAAGGTTCGCACCTTTCCACCGTCGAGTAGATAGACCCTGCTTCCCAGGAGCTTTTCCTGGGTCTTTATTCGGACTCTTTGCGCAGAAGATACGCCTGCAGGGCATCTAGCTTGGGGAGAATAATCATGCGACAATAGGAATTTTCCGGATTTTTCTGAAAGAAATCCTGGTGATATGGCTCGGCTGGATAAAATGCGGTTAAAGGAACAATTTCTGTGACAATTGGCTTGGCAAATCGTTTTTGTGCTTCTTGCTTGGAGGCCAGGGCTTCCAACCGTTGGGTTTCATCGTGGTAGAGGATGATCGAGCGATACTGGGATCCGACGTCTTGGCCCTGGCGGTTCGGGGTCGTCGGATCATGGATTTGCCAAAAAACCTCTAGAAGTTCCCGATAAGTAATACGGGTTGGATCAAACGTAATTTGAATCACTTCTGCATGGCCTGTAGTGCCGGTACAAACCTGACGATAGGTCGGATTGGGAACATGACCGCCGGCATAACCACTGACCACATCCAAAACCCCAGGCAACCGCTCAAAAATGGCTTCCATGCACCAGAAACATCCTCCTCCCAATGTAGCCTGAGCATACAAAGGCCCTTGCGATGACCGCTTTGCATGATTCATGTTCCTCCTCCTTTAGTGATCTTCAGCCTCGTGATTTAAACCTGCCCAAATAATAACCGCTTTCTAAGAAAGGAAAACAAAAATTTCCCTCTTTTCTTTTCTCCCCATGAAGAAGGAAAAAACTCTTAGAGAAGGGCGGCGAAGATCCATATTTTGGGAGAGAAGAAAGGTCAGAGTTTAGGGATTGAGCTTTACTGTCAATACCCCGTATGCATGGAGTGGGAACCAAAGCGCGGGAGGATCGGAAACCCAGATCACACATTCTAAGTCCGACCAAGCACAGCCGGGCAAGAGACGTTGGCCTGCAAGTCGGATGGAATCGGAGGTTGGAACAAAAGCCATGAGCTCTCGGCCGGCAAGCCCCACAAGATATTTGCTGTTTAAGACCGGCCTAAGCTGGGTCAATGGTTGAGAAAGATCCATCACGGCGATCTGTTGGAATTGTTGCCCTGCGATGTCGAGGCGCCATCGTTCCAGTCGAGGAATAGAAGCTCCTTTTTCTTCACTCGGATGTCCTACATAAAGATCTCCCTCAGAGAATGCAACCGGATGAGGATCGTTCTTAGGCAAAGGCAAGGAGGCAATTTGATAGGCCGCCAGCCCATCATAGGCCAAAGCATCTACATAATCTTTATTATCGCTTTGCCCATTCTTGTCGTAATGAGGGCCTACGGTGAACAAGATCGTTCCTTGTTTGGCTACACCGATTAGGGAACCGGGAATGTTTACTAAGGGCCAAAGACTCGGGTTCTCCGGATCGGTGAAATCCACGACGTCCAAATACCACTTTGAGGTCCAAATCCCTTTTGTCGGTTCCCCGCTTCTGTCTTGATCTGTTTCCAGCGGAAGAAAATGGGTCTCCGTATGGGAAAGATAGACTCGATTCCCCACAGCGTAGGCTTGAGTAAAACCCCAACGATTTTTTTGCTTTAGATCGACAATGGCGACCCATCTGGGAGCCTTTGGATCTTGAACCTCAGCAGCGTATAATACCCCGCCTGCGCTACCCCACCACGGCCACAGGGGCCAGTCACCAGGGATTCCAACCTCAGGAATCTCAATCGGCAAAGGGCAAGGCCACTCCCACAAACCACCTCCAACGGTGCTCCAGATCAATATTCCATTATCCAACCAAACCGGTTTTAGCCTACCAACCCATTGGGAAGTTTGGGTTTCGACGGCGCCTAGGTGTTGAGGGGTCCCTTCAGCGTTGACTTGCCAAATCGTCAATCGTAAATTGATTTGTCCTTCTTTTTTCACCCACGGTTTCTGGGCTTGAACCACATAGAGGAGATTCTCTCGAGAGGTGATCCCGACTACCGGCCAACTCGATTTTAGGGGGATTTCAGTAAGGATACGATTGGGATTCGAAGGGGAGACAAGACGGAGGATTGGAGTTGGGTGGTTTCCATAATGACCTCGTTCCACTTCCGCGACAAACCGTCCTACTGGAGCCACCCAATCCACAGACCAGGAAAGCTCCAACGATGCCGTCACTTGCGGATGGTCCCGATCAGTAGGATCTACCACCAACAACTCTCGACCAGACAGGCTTAAAATCCGATCCTTTACAAAGGTAGCCCGTCGGGCCGGGAGGGAATGCTGAATCACTCCACGCGCTTGCAATCGTCCCTGAGCCAAATCCAAATCGACCAATTGAACCCAATTACCCGATTCTTTCCCGGTCCAACCTTGATAGGGAACAAGAACCAATCCTATTTCTGGAAGAACCGTAAAGGCTCGTTCATCTTGAGTGGCTTCACTCCAGGAAGCATTGATCCCTAAGGGAACCCGATCCAGTAACTTTGGAACTGCCGGATCTTTGACGTCAAACAATGACAC
>CAZBKV010000195.1:0-4861 GCA_964492575.1 uncultured Verrucomicrobiota bacterium
GTGTTGCGGAACGACCCCAGAGTTTATTCGACATATCGCTGCGGTACTGGAAAAAACTCAAAATAACAACCAATGAGCCAACTCGTTCGGATCGAACTCCTTCCAATCCAAAAGGTCTTCTCTGTTCCCATAGGAACGCCGTTACTTCAAGTATTAGGACAGGTCGGATTTGAGTTCCCCTGCGGAGGGAAAGGAATCTGCCGAGGATGCCGGATCCGTGTCCTGGAAGGTCATCTGGAACCTTCTAAAGCGGATCTTGAACGTTTCTCTCCCGAAGAACTTGCCCAAGGATGGCGCTTAGCTTGCCAAGCTCGCGTCATGGGGCCGCTTACCCTCGAAGTCGCCCAATGGGAAACCCCGGTCCTCATCGACGAAACCGCTCCCATGACCCTTACCCCTCAAGAAGGGATAGGAATCGCCGTTGATGTAGGGACCACTACCATCGCGGTTCAATCCTTAGACCTCCGTAGCGGCCACGTCCTCGGCGTCCAAACCGCCCTAAACGCTCAGGCTCGCTACGGCTCTGATTTGATGAGTCGTATCGAAGCGGCGGTCATGCAAGGAAAGCAAGAAGAACTTACCCAAATCCTTCGAGATCAAATCGGAACCCTCTGTCAGAAGAGCTTACCGGAAGGGGAATCCACCCCACCTGAGGCCGTCCGACGCATTGTCCTAGTCGGCAACACCGTGATGCACCACTTCTTTAGCGGGCTACCACTAAACGGGCTTGCCGTCGCTCCCTTCCAACCCGCTGATCCCGGTCCCCAACGATTTTCCGGACAACAGCTTGGCTGGCGATTCGCCCCAGACGCCGAAGTCCTCTTCCTTCCTTGCCTGGGAGGGTTTGTGGGCAGCGATTTATTGGCTGGACTCCTCGCCCTCCATCTTCATGAAACCCCTCGCCCTGCCGTCCTGATCGACCTTGGAACCAACGGAGAAATCGTCATTCACACCGGAGACCAGATCTTCTGTGCTTCCACTGCCGCCGGACCAGCCTTTGAGGGAGGGCGGATCTCCATGGGAATGCGTGCCGCTCCCGGAGCCATTGTCTCTGTTGAAATTCAAAACGGTCAATTAGTGGCAGAAGTCCTCGGCGGAGAAACCCCTAGAGGAATCTGTGGTAGTGGATTGGTCGATGCGGTGGCCTGTGGCCTTCGGTTGGGATGGATTGAACCTAGTGGTCGACTTCGAATCGGCTCCGAAATGCCGGTAGCCGATCCGGTAGTCCTCACGCAAGGAGACATTCGACAACTTCAGCTTGCCAAAGGAGCAATTGCCGCCGGCTTGGACATTCTACTCAAAGAGGCGACTCTTGAAACCGTCCCTCCGATCTATTTAGCTGGGGCGTTTGGAAATTACATCAAGGTTTCCAGCGCGCAAGCCATCGGGCTGTTCCCCCACAAAATTCATTCCATTACCCCCATTGGAAACAGTGCCCTCCTAGGAGCCAAAATCTTCCTTCTCTCTTCTCTTCCCTCGGCTCTTCCCTCTGCTCTTTTCGGGCAACTTCATCATGTCCCCCTTGGTGAACACCCTCAATTCCAGGAAATTTTCTTGAAAAATTTATCATTCGATCACACTCGCAATGTTCTCCATGAAGCATCCCATTCAACCGACCCACAAAACGGCCGATCTTAAAGCCGGTGTCCTACTAAAACGCGGCTAACCCTTTGGCTCAGAAAACCAGCCATTGCTCTAAACATTTCATAAACGACACGCCTCGCCTCTCGAACGAGTTTTGCTCGGAAATCACTCTTGCATCTTCTAGGTATGAGAGCCTTCACTTCTCCCTCATCGAAAACTTCCACCCCTTCTTCCTTCGCCCCCGAAGGAAAATCTCTCGAAAACCCTCTTTATTTTCCACTAATCCGATCTCCCTTTACCCCTCTTCGATCAACTTCCATCCGACTCGTTCTGTCAGCTCTCGTAGCGGTTCCTTCAAATCCCCGTAGACCGTCACCCGATGCCAACCCCATTGGTCCCACATCGTATAAAGCTTTTCAAAGTCTCCTAACGGTTCTGCACATAATTTGGTTCGGCAAGCCCGATCGGTCTGATCGTTTCCAACAGTCCGGGCCTGATGCAGAAGCAACTGCTTCGCTGCCGGACGACACTGAATGGAGGTCACCAAATAGCCTGGGGGGAGGAAGGATCGTACCGAAGCCCCTTTTCGATCCTCCGAATGGGTCATAATCCAGAAGGGATTCGTAGGCCCTTGCGGTCCGAACATCCGATTCGGCGCGACACAATGGGCGTAAATGATCTGCCGCCGCGCGCTGTCCAGGACCGGATCCGAGATATAGCCGGGGCGCCCATTTGTTAAAGTTCGCACCAAAAGCAACATTGCGGTGGACCGCACGTCACATTCGCAGCCTCCTACCAGGCCCTGATTATTCAGCTCGTGGAATCCCAGACACGGATACGCATGAAGATGTCCTCCATAGAACCCTCCCAGACAATTGACCGTAATCGCCTGGGCCCCATACCGTTGCAGGAGGCTCTTCATCCCCACGTACATCTTGGCCGAGTCCAGCAAGGTCTGATCGCTCACATCCTGGATATGCGTCGCTTCCTTTTTCCATCGTTCTGCAAACGCCGCGGCTTCCTCCGGGTCAGCTTCTTTCCAGGCCTGATTCAACTCAGCAAAAGGAATCTCTTGGATTTGAATCCCCAGGATTTGTCCTGCAGGCCGTTTGGTATTGCCACGGACCGCCAACATCCGCATCTGGGCCAACTCCTTCACACAATCCGAGGCGGGGATCGGCTTTAACGGATCGGCCAGGCATTGACGGCCACTTACCCCAGGCGTCCGGGCAATCCGCAGCTGTTGGACGGCTCTCACAAAGGCTTCCGGCCCTTCCGGACCAAAGGCCTTGGGGAAACAACGGACCGCAGCCACCAGATCATCCGGTTCGGAAGAGCTTAAGAAGGCGAAGTTGGGGGTATGCCTCCGAAGGAAGGAGGCTGTATAGACGAGGAAGCCGCCGCTGCCGGCGTATTTGTAATCGACATAGAGCACCGGTTTACCGGTGGCTACAGCCGACTGGACGACTCGATTCCAGCAATTGAGTTGGACAACGATATAGCCATCGACCCCACGCTGTTGATCTTCCTGAATCACCTTTTTCGCTGCTTGAGGGCCGTTGGCCATCGCCTCCAAAAATTCAAACTCCGGACAATTGGTTCGTAAAATCCGGCCGATCCAAGCCATCACAGGCCGGAAGTCATATCCGACATTGGGCCAATCCGGTCCAGGTTGAACCGGCTTATGAAGGGCATAAAGAATTCGAATCCGTAATCGTCTCTTAGGCTCAGGGGAGGAACGTCTGGCAGTTCCAGCAGCCGTTTCGCCCAACCCGGCAGTCCATCCCGCCATTCCCAGGCATGCCGCGCAGCCAGCTCGAAGAAATTCCCGCCGCGAAACCGGACAGCGATCAATTCTCCTTGTCGCATGCATTGCGTTCATGGCTCGTCCTTTCTATGATGGATTTCGATACGGGTGTAAGTTTGCACCCTGCCCGGTCGAAGTGACAAGCTTTTAAACAGAGACGAAAAAGCGGGCCTCTAGGCCTCCGGCCTTGTCAAAACCGTCGTGTGGTTGTTAGCGTGCCAAGTCTGGGAAAAGGGAGATCATGACAATGGACTACCGTAACACCCTGAACTTACCGCGAACAGGGTTTCCAATGAAAGCGGATCTGGTGAAACGGGAACCGGCTCGGTTAGCCCGGTGGATCGAATCCCGGCTGTATCACCGGATCCAGGAGAAACGAGCCGACCGACCGCGTTTTCTGCTCCATGATGGACCTCCGTTTGCCAATGGTGACGTTCACATCGGCACGGCACTCAACAAGATCCTCAAAGACTTTATCCTCAAATACAAAACCCTACGTGGCTACCGGGTGCCTTACGTCCCAGGTTGGGACTGCCATGGACTGCCGATCGAATTCAAAGTCACCCAACAATTCCAACAAGAAGGGAAAGACGAGACCGACCCGATCGCGGTCCGCACAGCTTGCGAGGCCTACGCCCGAAAGTTTATCGAGATCCAAAAACAACAATTCCAGCGGCTTGGGGTCCTGGGCGAGTGGGACCGGCCGTATTTGACCCTGGATCGCAAGTACGAGGCCGAAGAGCTGCGTCTGTTTGCCGATCTGGTAGAGAAAGGCTATATCTACCGCGGGAAAAAGCCGGTCTACTGGAGCATCCCCTGTCGTACCGCCCTCGCCGAGGCCGAAGTGGAGTACAAAGAGAAAAAGAGCCCTAGCATCTACGTCAAATTCCCGCTGGTAGGACAAAAGAAGGCCTATATCTTGATCTGGACTACGACTCCCTGGACCCTGCCGGCAAACCTGGCCGTAGCCTACAATTCTACGCTGAGTTACTCGGCCGTGCGCGTGAACGACGAGGTTTACATTCTCGCCTCCCTCCTGGTGGACGATGTGGCAGCCCGTTGTGAATGGGCCGATTTCGAGATCATCCGTAGTCTGTACGCCGAGGAACTTTCCCAAATGGAATACCAGCACCCCTTCTGTAACCGCACGGGCAAGCTCTATGCCGGGGATGAGTTTGTCGAGAGCACCATCGGAACCGGTTTTGTCCATGTGGCCCCCGGTCATGGACTGGAAGACTACCTGCTCGGCTGTCGGGAAGGCCTACCGATCTATTCCCCTGTGGATGATCAAGGGCGGTTTATTCATACCGACGATCTCCCCATCGATCAGCAAATGCCGGAGCATATGCTCGGGAAGGCCATCCTCTTGCCCGACGGCCGGAGCGAAGCCAACGAAGTCGTGCTGGAAGAGCTCCGCAAACGCAACCTCCTCCTCCACCAGGAAGAAATCGTCCACAGCTATCCTCATTG
>CAZBKV010000195.1:4871-5472 GCA_964492575.1 uncultured Verrucomicrobiota bacterium
CTTCCGTGCGTTGGATCAATGGTTCATCCGGATCGATCATACGGCTCCAGACGGCAATGGGAAAACCCTCCGTCAACGTGCGCTGGAGGAGATCCAGCAGGTCCAATGGATCCCCGGTTGGGGGAAGAGCCGGATCGAAGGTGCGGTCCAGTCCCGACCGGACTGGTGTATTTCCCGTCAACGCGCCTGGGGCGTGCCGATCCCGGCCTTCTATCTCCCGGACGGACAACCGCTTCTGACCCCCGAAATCATTCGGGCCACGGCCGATCTAGTCGAACAACACGGCACCAACATCTGGTTCGAACTCAGCACCGAAGAACTCTGGCAGCGGGTTAAACCCAAAGACTGGACCGGCCCCACCCCAACCGCAAAATCCACCGAGACGTTGGACGTCTGGATCGACTCCGGTTCCTCCTCACGAGCCGTCCTCATGCGACGGGAAGAACTTCAACCCAAACCCGAAGAAACCGCCAACGATCCAGCCCCATGGCGGGCCGATATTTACCTGGAAGGGAGTGACCAACACCGAGGTTGGTTCCAATCCTCCCTGCTCCTTTCCCTGGCCGCCAACGGCGCAGCCCCCTTCCGCACGGTTCTGACC
>CAZBKV010000196.1:0-5471 GCA_964492575.1 uncultured Verrucomicrobiota bacterium
TTTTTCGGACAAGCTCTATGCTCGTAAGGCAATGGATTTTTTCGAGATCACAGCATTATATCCTCGCATCTCTTCCCAACCCTGTCGATTTTCGGATGAGTCCTAGCTTTCCTTTTGGGGATTCTTTGAGGGCAGGAATTTGAGCAAGGCCATGAAAAATCTGCCTCCCTTGCTTCTTGTTTTCGCAAGGGAGGCAGAGTGGAGAAGGGCCCCAAGGGCGTTTTTTTGGTAGGGCTTACGGCATTTGAATCAGGTTACGACCCAATTCTCGCCATGTCGAGACGTCGCCTTGAACCGGCAGCAGGAGGTAGCTGTATTCATAGTGTTTCGGGAAGAGGCGGTATTTGGGAAGGGGTTTGGCTCCCCAGCTATTGATTCCTCCCAACCCGCGTTGTTGGAGATCGATATGGATCGTGTAGAACGAGCGGTGGGGTAGTTCGTTGATATGGTGCGCGCGTTCCAGGTCTTCCTGGGTGTATGGCCAGGCTTCCACATTGAGCCATTTCCCCTGGGCCACGACCATCAATCCCTGTCCGGTTTCGTTGTGCCAGACGGCCCAGCGGACGTCGGACCGGTTTCCGTGTTCTTGCGGCCGGACATAAGGTTGAAGCAATTGCTCAATATGGCCTGAGTAGAGGCCTACGGCAGCCCCGGCCTTACGATCCCAATAGCTTTCGTGGGGGCCACGTCCTAACCAGGTCATTTGATCCATCCATCCAGCGATCCCGGCTTGCATTCCTACGCGAGGAATCTCCGGCAACTCTTTCGATGGATCAAAGGAGACATGAACCCGAATCCGGCCGTTGCCATGGAACGTGTAGTGATAGGTCCAATGAGCCCGACCGTCCAGAAGGGTGCAGTTTACGGTCAGCTCGACCCGATTGTGTTTGGGTTGTTCCAGCTGGATGGACTGGACCTGGATTGTTTGGGCGGCATGTTCCCAGATGCCGAGCTCGTGTCGCATCATATCGCGACTGGCACTGTCGTTGTCAGTCTGAGCCCGCCAGAAGTCCGGCTGCAAAGGACGGACCAACAATTCTCGTCCTCCAGCCACAAAGGAGACTAAGGCCCCGGTCTTTCGGCTTACATCAGCACTGAAGGTAGGACCCAAGACTTTAATCTGATCCGGTGTCTTTCGCACCTGAAGGGCAGGGCCATCTGGCTGGATAGGAGCCGCAGGAACCGAAACCGGCAGTTTGAATTGATCCCAAGCAACGACATGACCGGCTGGAGCCCATAAGGTGGGATGACGCAATCGGAACCGAACAGTGAGGAAATATTCCGTGCCTGCCATCGGCTCCAACTTCGGCAACGGGATTTGGACGATCTGTTCCTCCCAGGGTGCTACGTTGAGAGTGGGAAGTTTCCCGGAGGCGATTCGGACTCCGTTCTCCGTCACTTCGTACTCTGCGGTGAAACGGTTCAGGTTGATGAAGAAGTATTCATTGCGAACCGCAATCTTTCCATGAGCCAAATCGACCGGACGACATTTGATGTTTTGATAGACTTTTTTGACCTCGAGCAGCGCTGCACTGATGGTTCGGTCCGGACGAATAATTCCGTTGCAATTGAAGTTCTTGTCGGTCTTAAGCCAGGAAGGCTCGAAATCGCCTCCATAGGCCCAAAATTCTCGCCCCTGGTCGTCGGTCTTCCATAATGCCTGGTCCACCCAATCCCAGATACAACCGCCTTGGAGGGCAGGATATTTTTCGATGACCTCCCAATAATCCGCCAACAGCCCGACGCTGTTGCCCATCGCATGGTCATATTCACACATGATGAGCGGTTTTTTGGGATTGGACTTGGCATAATGCTCCAATCGTGAGGGCGATGGGTACATGGGACAATAGATGTCGGAATAGTCGCTTAGTCCCGCCCGTTCGTATTGGACAGGACGGGACGAATCCCGTTGTTTGATCCATCGGTATGTGGCCATGAAGTTGGTTCCAAATCCGGCTTCGTTTCCTAAGGACCAGATGATGACAGAGGCATGGTTCTTATCCCGTTCCACCATCCGTTGAGTTCGGTCCAGATGCGCAGCCTTCCATTCCGGTTTATTGGCCAGGGTCCGGTGCGGATTGTAGCCGACACCATGGCTTTCGATGTTCGCTTCGTCAATCAGGTAAATTCCATACAGGTCGCACAGATCATACCATTCCGGCTGATTCGGGTAATGGGAAGTGCGGACCGTGTTGATATTATGACGTTTCATCAAGAGAATATCCTCAATCATGCTATCCCGTGTAATTGAATATCCACGGTCCGGATCCATCTCATGCCGATCCACCCCCTTGATGTAGATAGGCTTTCCGTTGACTAACAGCTGGGCCCCTCGGACCTCAACCTTCCGGAATCCAACCCGCCACGGGATAGCTTCCTGAACCTTTCCATCCGGGGTTTCCATCCAGAGGACCAGATGATAAAGATTCGGATCCTCCGCAGACCACAAACGGATATTGGGCACGGTTGCCGCCAGGCTCACAAGCTTTTTCCCTAAGGCAGGGATGGAGACGGTTTGGGGTGTCAATCGAAGGAGTTGTTTTCCTTGTGTCGTGTACAACGCGGCCGCTACTCGAACCGTAGCCGGCTGCTCGGTCAGGTTGTCTACCTCGACCTCAACCCGCAAATCTCCATCTTTCCAGTTCGGTTTCGGCACGGCATGCACAAAGAAGTCCCGCACAAACACTCGATCCGAAGCCCACAGGTACACATCCCGAAAGATCCCGCTCATTCGCCATTTGTCCTGGTCTTCTAGGTAAGAACCGTCCGAGTACCGATAGACTTCTACCGCCAGGAGATTTTTTTCCGGTCGGACCGCGGGCGTAATATCAAACTCCGCCGGGGTCCGGCTCCCTTCGCTATAGCCGATGAAGATTCCGTTGACCCACACGTAAAACGCCGATTCCACGCCGTCAAAATGCAGAACCACCCGTTTCCCTTTCCAGTCGTCGGGGAGAGTAAACCACCTGCGATAGCTTCCCACCGGATTCATGTTGTGGGGGATAAAGGGTGGCTGCATCTTCCGCCATGGGCAATAGTCGTCATTCCGCATGAGATTTACATAGACCGGATAGCCATAGCCGTGCATCTGCCAGCAGGAAGGGACCGGGAGGTTATCCCAGTGGGAATCATCGAAGTTCGTTTTATAAAACTCCTTCGGACGAACCAATACGTTGGAAGACCAGTGGAATTTCCAGATTCCGTTCAGCGACAGGATCCAGGGAGAGGCCGCCCGGCGCGTTGCCAGAGGGATTTTGGCCGAGGCATTTGCCAAAGCAGCCTCCACACTAGAATACCGAATCATGGAGGCATGGGGAGCGAGCCGATTGATTTGAAAGACCTCCGGATTCTCCCACGGAACCCGTGCGGTCGGAGCCATCGACCATCCGGTAGCTCCCATTGCTATCCATCCTAGGGTTCCGATGACCATCGCGATGCACCATCTCTCTTTTCGCATATTTTTTACTTTGCCTTCGAAACCTGTTGGGGCTCAACTCTGTTCTTTCGAATCTGCTTCAATACCCGAAGGGAAAAGCCCCAGGCATCGAAAATGGAGGAGCGTTTTTTGTCTCTTTTGTTCCTATAGCCGTTAGGCCTTGGATTCCTCTCTCCTTTTCCCTGGAGCGCGTTGGTGACCATGCATCCTACCGCAAAATACCTCTCGAATCCTCAACCACGGGTAGGGCGGTTTGTCCTCAAACTGCCGCGAAAAACCGGCTTCTTACCCTTCCCGGTAGGAATGGGCTGCTGCCAAAGAAAACCACCGTCTTACGACGGTGGTGTGTCCGATTTTCTTATTTGAGAGGGCCGGCTTCTTGGGCCCCGTGAGAATCCCTTTGGTTAAAGTTCAGTCCATTGACCGGGGATGGGGACTGGGAAGTGACCGCTGGCATCCGGTTTGACCGGCACCGGGCTATCATAATCCAGTTCGTCTAAGTAACTACAGAATTGGAAATTGGAATTGAAAACCTCGTCCCAGGTGACCGTGCGATTTAGATGGCAAGCGGCTCGCCCCATGAGTGCGGCGAAGTCGGCGTAGACGGCGCGTTTTCCTTCATTATGCGGTCGATCTTTCCGAATGCTTTCAATGAAGTCGTTCCATTCATATTGCCAGGGGCTGAATTTGTCTTTGGGAGGTTCCCAAATGACGTTGTGTCGATCGATCCGCATGTCTTTGAAGAGGTAAACCGTAGCGGCATGGACTCGACCGGAGAACTGGGCTGTGCGTTTGGACCCGTGGACGTAGGTGGCGAATTCGGTTTCTGCCTTGCGCATGCGGCGGAAACCGCAGAATGCCTTGCGGCCGTCTGGGAAAGTATACTCGATGGAGTAGACATCGAGGTTTTGACCACAGTCGGTACTATTGGGAACTCGTCCTCCAAAGCCATGGGCCTTCACCGGCCAGGCATCTAAGATCCAACAACATTCGTCAATTTGATGAATCAGGTTGTCCACCATATGACCGGAACCGACCCAGAAAAGATGGATTCGACCGAACTGGAGTTGGCTAACCAGATCGGTGGCTTTCTTACCTTGAGGCTGCAACCAGCTAGCGCCACCCCATCGGTTGGCTCTGACATAGACAAGTTCACCGAGGGCGCCTTCTCGAATCTTTTCAATAAGGTAATGTCGAGCAGGGGAGTGACGGCACTGAAGTCCGCAGAGGATTTTGACGCCTTTTCGATCGGCTTCTTCTGCTGCCCGTAACATCCGGCGCAGTCCTACCGGATCGGGAGCAAACGGTTTTTCCATAAAGACGTAGACCCCTTTCTTCACCGCGTATTCTACGTGGACCGGGCGGATGTAGGCACGGGTCGTACACATGGCAATATCGATGCCAGGACGGAGGACATCGATGGCCTTCTTATAAGCGTCGAATCCGACAAACATGCGATCGCGGGTGACACGGATCCGGTTTCCAAAGCGACGGCGAAGGGCATTGAGAGTTCCGACGATCTTCGGTTCCAGAATATCAGCCATAGCGTACAGTTCAATCGGACCGCCATTAGGAACAGAGAGGGCGTTGGCGACGGCCCCTCTGCCACGACCTCCACAGCCGATTAAGGCAAGGCGGATTGTATGCGTTCCTTCGGCGAAGAATCCGGTCGGGATTGCGCTGGCGGCTACACCTGTGCTTACGGCCCAAGCTCCCTTCTTCAAGAACTGCCGTCGAGTGATCTCGTTGCTCATAGTTGTACCTCCTTTCTGGTAGTTCCTGCTTTGCTTTTGATCTTCGACGTTCCAAGTCCCATATGGGCTTCAAAGCAGCTTGGGACTTTCAACAAAAGCTAAGCATAGGCTGATCGCAGAAGAAAAGCCAAAAAGCCTCAGTTAGCTGCGAGGTTTCCTTTCCACCCAGAAGAAGCGGACCCGGTATTGATTGACCGGGATGACAAGATCGGTTTCGAAAGGTTGGCCAGGGAGTTGGGAAATGATGGCTTTAGGAAGGAAACGAGAGTCGAAAGAGCTGG
>CAZBKV010000197.1:0-5469 GCA_964492575.1 uncultured Verrucomicrobiota bacterium
TTTCGGGCAAGCTCTAGGGGAAATGGCTCTCCACATGTCCCTGATTTAGTGTTTGAAGTAATAACAATTGGTATAACCTTCCGTTCAGACCCCAGCCGACTTTTCAGGTGAGCCCTAACAAGAGATTCAGGAAGTCGATTTGGAGAGTTTCTTTGCAGGACTTTTCTCTTGGAATAATGCACGCAATGTAGCGGCCAGTTCTTGCGATGAAACCGGTTTGGTCAACCAGGCGTTGATCTGAAGCTGGGCAATCTCCGCCTGTTCCTGAACAGGATAGGCACTTAAAACGACCACCTTCAAATTCGGATCTTTCTTCCGGAGTTCTCGGATTAATTCTCTTCCTCCGAGTTGCGGCATCACCCAATCAGTAAGAAGAAGATCGATCTTTCCATTCGCTTTTTGATACATTTCTAATGCGTGTTGACCGTTTTCGGCGACCACAACTTCATATCCCATTTTTTCTAATAATTTTGCGATCACCCGCCGCACACTGACACTATCCTCGACAAACAAAATCCGCCGTTTGGATTCCAAGGAAGGAGCCTTTTCTTGGGCAGAGGGCGGCAGAGGTTGTTCTTTTGTTTCTTCGGCTAATGGGAGGTAAATAATAAACGTGGTTCCTTTCCCGACCTCACTTTCTACGGTGATAAATCCGGTCATCTGCTGTACCAAGCCGTAGACCTGGGCCAACCCAAGACCGGTTCCTCCTTCGTCCGCGCGCGTTGTAAAAAACGGCTCAAATACATAGGGTAGATGATCTTTCGGGATTCCCTTACCTGTATCCGAGAATTTTAATACTACCCAACGGCCCGGACCGAGTTCTGGGATCGGAGGTTTTTGGCCAGGACGAAGCTCTAAATCAGAAACCTCCACTTCAATCACCCCACCGGACGGCATCGCCGCACAGGCATTCAAGATCAAATTCATCAAAATTTGCTGTAAGGCCGTTGGATTAGCTTGGACAAAAAGCGGTTTGTTCCGTGTTTTATAACGAAGCGTAACCGAAGAAGGTAAAATCCGACTCAAAGTAGCCAGTGTACGCTCCAAATATTGAGCTAAATCAATATGAAGTTGCTCCTCCACTCCTCGCTTTGTAAAGTCTAAAATTCCACGGACCAATTTCCCGGCCGCAGTGGCCTGTTCACGAATCGTTTGAACCGCCTCTTGTCCTTCCTCTGAGAGTTTTTCTTCGGTCAGCAAAAGATCAGCATAACCCAAGATGGGAGAGAGTAGGTTATTGAATTCGTGGGCCAAACCGGCAGCCAATTGACCAATCGCCGCCAAACGAGCCTGCTGAATCTCCCGGAACTCCATCTCCTTCTTCTCGGTCACATCCCGAATCACAACCAGCCGCACTTCTCCATCCGGCCCCAGTCTCATCGGTACAGCCGTCCACTCTAACACCACCTTCCGAGGGCCTTCCAGCACCTGTTCTTTCCATTGCCCAGAAGGCCTAAATTCCCAAATTTCCGGCAGTACCTCTTTGGCCAGTTGTTCCCGACCCTCTCCTTTGAATCGGTCCGGATAGAGCATTCGCAGAAATTCCCGCCCTGGTGGATTCGACAAAACCAACCGTCCTTCCCGATCCACAACCGCTACCCCAAGCGGGGCTATCTCAATCACCCGACGCAGCCGTTCCCGCTCCTCCTGCTGCGCTTCCCGAATCCGCTCCAGCGCATTCCCTACCACCGAACAGAGAGTCCGTAAGATCCGTTCCGCTTCCCGAATCCTTTCCGGATCTTTCTGTTCCCATCCCACAATCAAAACCCCGGCTTCCTCCTCTCTCTTTTCGTGGAAGAGTCGAATCGGTTGCCCCACAAACGAATGCAATTTAATCACCGGCTGACCGCTCGCTTCTCGAATCAAGACATTCTTTGGATGAGTAAAGGGATCTGGCTTCGCCAAAGGAGAATCCGGCCAGAACGAGAAAACCTTTTCCCGTAATTGACCCAAAACCTGTTGATCAAGAGGCCGTTGAGCCGCAATGATCGTCCATTGAATCTGCTTCTGCTCCCCTAAGAAGCAAACCACAGCCACCGCCCCTTCCAGAATCTCCAATGCCGAATCTACGGCGATCGAGAAGACCTGCTCAAAGGACACCGCTTTTCCTAGGCGGGTGGAGGCCTGGAATAGCCCTTCTAGAGCCGCCTGATTTTTTCGTAAGGCTTGATTGGCCTGCTTCAGAACCCGTTCATAAACAATCGCCCGGCCTACGGATTGAAACGCCGGGGCCACTTCCATAAGTAAGTCTCGATGTTCGGCTCGAAGAGGGCGAAACCCTCCATAAGAAAGGAGAAAAACAATCGAACGGTAACCTGCCACCTCTCCACAGGGATGGACCCCCAGCGGCCTCCATCCTGCAGAAAAGATCGGACAATCCGAAGGACATGACAGCGCCCTCTTCTTGGAAATGAAAAACGGCTCGGTGACTTTCAATCCTTGGGTAAGAAGAGGACATTTTTTACTTAATTGATGGATCTGAAAGTCCGCCGATTCCAAAAGTTCTTTTAAAGCCGTCTTAAAAGATTCCGTATGTTTGCGATGTTCGGGCCGAACCCAGGTTACCTCTCCTTCTACACGCTCATCCGGCCGAACTCGGAAGACAATACGAGCATCAAACGGAATCGCTTGAGCTAGAAGATTGAGGGCATGGACGGTGACATTTTGTCCTGGTTGCCGTTGAGCAATCGCTCGGAAAATCTGTTGGGCAATCTCCTTGGCTTGCCGTTGAACCCATTGAGCCGTAACGTCTCGACTAACCCCACAAAAGGTGATCCGGTTTCGTTCCAGGTCTGCCTGCACCGCAATGTAAGTCTCAACCCAAATCCAATGACCTTCTCGATGACGAAGCCGATAAAATAGAGGAGAAAGACCGGTTAAAAAGGCTTCTCGAAAATTCTCCCACACCTTCGCCCGATCCTCTGGGTGAATCCGCGAAAACCAAAAATCCAATCCATCTCGAACGATCTCTTCGAGCTTATAACCGCTTACGGCCTCTTCCGGACCGAAAATTTCAAACAAGATCGGCTTAGGAAGCGGTCGGGAAGGAACTGTTTCCGATTGCCAAAAAGATTCTATTTCTTCTTTTTGGAAGACGGCGCGCCAAATCCGGGTCTTTACTGCTCTCAATAACGTTTCCGCAATCTGCCGAATCCCTTCCGCCTCCCTAGCCTCCTCTAACACCGCCTCCAATAGCCGGACTCGTGAAACACCGCCCACCAGCTCCTCGCCCTTTACCACCAGAACCCATTCCGGACTTGGTTGTTGGGACTCAATGTGTTCCAGCGCCGTCGAAAGGGATGTCTCCGGCGGAAACGACAAAGTCTCCGGAAGATCCAAATCCAAAACCAATCGAGTACGCGGCACCCCAATCACATATTCTGGAAGGATCAGCTTCCACCGACCTCCTAAAAAGACCGCTACCGGCCTCCCCTCTGTTAGCCCTTGCCAGATCTCATCGACCATCGTCCGCGCAGAACATACCGGCAGCGGCTGGGCTAGATCTTGCAGTTTGCGTCTCATCACTCTATTCGAGTAGGCAACCTTCTTCTCCGTCCTCCCTTACGACAGATCGAGGGTCTCTGACAGAACCAGCGTAATATCCAACTCCACCCGCATGGCATCCGTCTCATCCATAAACGGGGCTACCCGTCGGATCAAAAGAGGGATGATCTTCTCTTTGGGAATCTTTCGAATCTCAGAGCGCCGGATAATGACTGCTTCAATCACCGGATGATCGGTTTCAATCAATTCATACATTCCCGGCGCCATATCCTCCAATGCTTGGAATAAAGCTTTTGCTCCGACGGGGGCTCGACGACCCAGAACAACGGCATCACGTACCGGGGGCAACTCAAATCGAGAACAACGTAAATGAATCACAGCATGAGAAGATACCGTTTTCTCCTCCCCCACGATACCAAAATTTTGCGAATTTTTAGGATTTTTTTCGTTTTTCATTGTCCCCCCTCCACCTCCTCTTCCGCCGGTTTCCCATTTTAAGAAAATATAGCACCCTACAAAGCTTCACAAAGTCTTTACAAAGGTTGTCAAGTCCTGTTATCTATTAATTTGCCCCCTTGCTTTCCCATTGCCTCCAAAAAGTAAGAAGAAATTTGCTTGCCATCCGCTCAAAGATGGACATAGATAAAAGGCGGCGACGGTGGGGTCGTAGCTCAGCTGGTAGAGCGTCTCGTTCGCACTGAGAAGGTCAGGGGTTCGAGTCCCCTCGGCTCCACCAAATTTTTACCGCCCGTTTGATATCGTTATTTTCGACCCCATCACCCACCGATCCACAATACACGCCGTCACCATGTCCGCCGCCACATTCAACGTCGTCCGCGCCATGTCCAAGATCCGGTCCACCCCCAAAATCAACGCAATCCCCTCGGCCGGAATCCCAAAACTCGTACATAACCCAATCATCACCGGAATCGATGCCCCTGGAATCCCTGCCACCGCTACTGCGCTCAAAACCGTCAAAATCAATAACGTAATCTGCTTGTCAATCGATAAATCCACCCCAAACGCCTGCGCGATAAATAAAATCACACACCCTTCATACAACGCCGTCCCGCTCATGTTCATCGTCGCCCCCAACGGCAACACAAACCCTGCAGTACTGGCCGAAATCCCCAACTCTTCCCGACTCACCGCAATCGTGGTCGGCAAAGTGGCATTGCTGGAACTGGTCGAAAAAGCGGTGACCAAAACCGGCCGGGTTCGCTTGAAAAACCCAGCAGGGGAACGCCGAGCCACAAACCGCAAAAGCAGGCTCATCGTTCCAAATAAATGAACCACGATCCCTCCCAACACACAAATCACAAAGAAAAATAAAGCCCGCAGAATATCCACCCCTGTCTTCAAGGCCAGACTACACATCATAGCCCCTACGGCATACGGAGCCAATCGCATGGCAAACCGAACGATCTCCGTCGAAAGATCCACCACAACGGCAAGGGCTCCTCGAAGCCACTCCTGACGTTCCTCCTTCAATCGGGTTCCGGCCGCTCCGACTAGCAAGGCAAAGAGGATCAGCGGCAGGACCTGTAATTCGACAACCGCCTTCAACAGGTTTCGGGGCATGAACATCTCCACCAACGTCCGAAACGTTAGTGCAGGAGGCTGAGTGCTTCGAATTCCCTCCTGAGCCATCTCACTGTACTGGGCCATTAAAAGCTGTTTCGTCTGCGGGGAAAGATGACTGCCGGGCTGAAATAGATTCATAATCAGCAACCCCAACGCCACCCCCACAGCCATATTGAAAAAGAAGACGGCAAATGTATTGAGGGCGAGAGGCCCCAGTTTTTCCAACCGCCCCAGTTGAACAATTCCTAAGGCCAAGGAAGCAAAAACCAACGGCACCACGATGAAAAACAGCAGGCGTAGAAAGACTTGACCAAATGGATCCAAGATCTGATGGGCCACAAAAAGAAGTGGGTGGCCCATCAGATCTTGGATCCATTTGGT
>CAZBKV010000198.1:0-5457 GCA_964492575.1 uncultured Verrucomicrobiota bacterium
GGGTAGGGATGAGCTCCATAGACGGTGCCGAGGACGTAGTGGGTATTCCGTACGTTTGTCACCCAGTCGCGCATCGCTTCGTTGATCGCCTCTTTAAGAGTTTGTTGCCCGGCGTAAACGGGACGGACCTCGGCACCGAGCATTTGCATGCGGTAGACGTTGAGGGCTTGGCGTCGGCAATCGACGGCGCCCATGTAGATGACGCATTCCATCCCGAACAGGGCGGCGACGGTTGCGGTGGCGACACCGTGTTGGCCGGCACCGGTTTCGGCGATGAGCCGGGTTTTGCCCATTCGTTTGGCAATGAGGGCTTGGCCGATGCAGTTATTAATCTTGTGCGCGCCGGTATGGAGGAGGTCTTCGCGTTTGAGATAGATTTTGGCACCGCCGAGGTGTTCGGTTAGTCGTTTGGCATAGTAAAGCGGAGTAGGACGACCGGCGTATTGACGCAGGTAATAGTCGAATTGGCGTCGGAATTCGGGATCGGCCCAGGCCCGGCGGTATTCCTGTTCCAATTCTTGGAGGGGGTACATGAGGGTTTCTGGCACATAACGACCACCGTATGGCCCGAAATGTCCCTGATCATCCGGCATTCCCTGCCACGGCCTGGATGCGGGGGCCACGGCCGAAGGAGATTTTGTGTTGGATCCTTTCATAACGCAGTCTGGTTTAGGTTTAGGGAAGGGCGGTTTCGCCCATCAAGTAACGGTCGCAGGCACGGGCTACGGCGCGTCCTTCCCGAATTGCCCAGACTACAAGACTTTGCCCTCGTCGGCAATCCCCGGCTGCAAAGACACCGGGAACGTTCGTCATATAAGAGTCTTCTGGTGCCTGGATGTTACTCCGCGGGGTCCGTTCCACACCTAGTTCTTCCAAAAGGGTCTGTTCGGGCCCCAGGAAGCCCATGGCGAGCAGCACCAGCTGGGCTGGATAGGTCCGTTCCGTTCCCGGAATCGGTTTAGGAACAAAGCGGCCCAGGGCATCCTTTTCCCAGCGGACGTTGACGGCAACAACTTCCTTCACATGACCGGTTTCGTCACCAACGAAGCGTTGAACGGTGGTTTCGTAGATCCGCGGGTCTTTGCCAAAGAGGGCGATGGCCTCTTCCTGTCCGTAATCGACTCGAAGGATCCGAGGCCATTCGGGCCAGGGATTCTTTTCCGTACGAGCCGGAGGCGGTTCGGGCATAATTTCAAGTTGGATGACTGAACGACAGCCGTGACGAATTGCCGTGGCGACACAGTCGGTTCCGGTGTCCCCTCCTCCGGCGATCACCACATCCTTTCCTTCGGCGGAAATAAATCCAGGGGTTTCATCCCCGTCTAGGAGGTGACGGGTGTTTCCGCCAAGAAATTCCATGGCGAAGTGGATTCCTTTCAAGTCCCGGCCCTCGACGTTTAGATCCCGCGGCCGTGTGGAACCGGTACAGAGAATGACCGCATCGAACTCATCCAACAACCGTTTCGCCGGGTAATCTTTTCCGATCTCCACGTCGGTAAGGAATCGGATGCCTTCCTGGGTCATCAGGTCGATTCGGCGTTCCACAATCGCCTTGTCCAGTTTCATATTGGGGATTCCGTACATGAGGAGGCCGCCGGGACGATCGGCCCGCTCGAAGACCGTGACCCAATGACCGGCATGATTGAGCTGGTCGGCCGCTGCCAAACCGGCCGGACCGGAACCGACAATGGCAATCTTCTTTCCGGTTCGAACCCTTGGCGGGCGTGGTGCCATCCAACCTTCTTCCCATGCCTTATCAATGATGGCGCGTTCGATGGTTTTGATGGCGGTGGGTGGGGCGTTGATCCCGAGCACGCAGGCTCCTTCGCACGGGGCAGGACAGACCCGGCTGGTGAATTCGGGGAAGTTGTTGGTTTTAAGCAGCCGTTCCAGTGCTTCCCGCCAGAGGCCGCGGTAGACCAGATCGTTCCATTCCGGGATCAGGTTATTCAGCGGGCATCCACTGGCGGCGCCGCCCAGGAGCATGCCGGAATGACAAAACGGCGTACCGCAGTCCATACAGCGGGCCGCCTGGATCCGAAGTTTTTCTTCCGGCATCGGGATATGGAACTCGTTCCAATCCCGAATCCGCTCCAACGGCTCCCGTTCTTTTGGAACCTCCCGTTCGTATTCGAGGAATCCTGTCGGCTTACCCATGCTTGTTCTTTTGGGTTGGTATGGTTGAAAAAGAGTCGGTTTCCGAACTTTCTTATGGTTGTAGGCAAAGGGATCGAAGAAGGGACTCCTTTAGTTCCCGCTGATCCGGGCTACGTCTTTCGTGTTTTCTTCAAAGGCAGCAATGGCCGCTTCTTCTTCACTAAGGCCGGCTTGCCGCATCCGTTTCATTGCCTCAAGCATGCGTTTGTAGTCGCGTGGCATGACTTTGACGAATTTGGGTACATACTCTTCCCAGTGAGCCAAAATGTGAGCCGCCCGTTCGCTTCCTGTGTACTGAACATGGCGCTGGATCATTTCGCGGACCTGTTCGATCTCTTCCTCATCTTCGAGGCGTTCCAGACCGACCATGGCCTGATTGCATCGGCTCGGGAAGTCACCGGTTTCGTCCAGGACATAAGCAATGCCTCCAGACATCCCGGCGGCAAAGTTCCGACCCGTTGGTCCTAGAACCACTACGCGTCCTCCGGTCATGTACTCACATCCGTGGTCACCAACTCCTTCCACGACGGCATGGACACCGCTGTTTCGGACACAGAACCGCTCCCCTGCAAGACCGTAGATATAGGCTTCCCCACTGGTGGCTCCGTAGAAGGCCACGTTGCCGACAATGATGTTCTCCTCGGGTTTGAAGGTAGAACCACGAGGTGGGTAGACGATGATCTTTCCGCCGCAGAGTCCCTTGCCGATATAGTCGTTGGCATCACCTTCCAGGATGAAGGTCATACCTTTGACGATGAAGGCCCCGAAGCTTTGCCCGGCCGAACCTTTGAAGTGGATGCGGATGGTGTCCTCCGGCAAGCCCTCCCAATAACGTTTGGTGATTTCGTGAGCGGTCATGGTACCGACGACTCGATGGATATTCCGAATCGGCAGTTCGGCCCGGACCTTCTCTTTTCGTTCAATGGCCGGTTCGCAGAGTTTGAGGAGGACGGTTCGGTCGAGGGATTTCTCCAGCCCATGGTCTTGTTTGATCTGGCAGTAACGACCGACCGATTTGGGGACCTGGGGTTGGTAGAGGATGCGACTGAAATCGAGCTTCTTGGCCTTCCAATGGTCGATGGCGTCGTTCATTTCCAGCACATCGGTTCGCCCCACCATTTCGTTGATGGTACGGAACCCAAGTTGGGCCATAAGTTCACGGACTTCCTGGGCAATAAAACGGAAGAGGTTTTCGACATATTCGGGTTTTCCGGTGAACCGAGCCCGCAACCGTGGATCCTGCGTCGCGACACCGACCGGACAGGTGTTTTTGTGACAGACCCGCATCATCACGCAACCCAAGGCGACCAGGGCGATCGTGGAGAACCCGTATTCCTCCGCGCCAAGGAGCGTGGCAATCACCACGTCCCGGCCGGTCTTCATTTGCCCGTCCGTCTCCAGAGCCACACGGCTTCGTAGGTTGTTGAGGACGAGGGTTTGATGCGTTTCTGATAGACCTAGTTCCCATGGCAGTCCGGCGTGTTTGATACTGGTTTGAGGAGAGGCGCCTGTCCCGCCGTCGAACCCGCTGATCAGGATGACGTCGGCATGACCTTTGGCAACGCCGGCGGCAATGGTTCCGACTCCGACCTCGGCAACCAACTTTACCGAAATCCGTGCCTCCGGATTTGAGTTCTTCAGGTCGTGGATCAACTGGGCCAGGTCTTCGATGGAGTAGATGTCATGGTGCGGCGGTGGCGAGATGAGACCGACGCCAGGGGTGGAGTGTCGCACCTTTGCAATCCATGGATAGACCTTATGGCCGGGGAGCTGTCCACCTTCGCCAGGCTTGGCGCCTTGGGCGATCTTGATTTGGATCTCCTTGGAGTGAGTGAGGTAAAGCATCGTGACGCCAAACCGGCCGCTGGCCACCTGCTTGATGGCGGAGCACTTGGAATCCCCACGTTCGTTCGTCCAAACGTAGCGTTCCGGATCCTCGCCACCTTCGCCGGTATTGCTTTTGCCGCCGAGGCGGTTCATAGCGATCGCTAAGGTCTCATGCGCCTCTTTACTGATCGAGCCGTAACTCATCGCTCCAGTCTTAAACCGCTTGACGATGTTTTCGACCGGTTCGACTTCGTCGATGGGGATCGGTTTGCGAGGTTTGAACCGAAGCAGGCCTCGGAGGGTGCAAAGGTTTCGGGACTGGTCGTTGATTTTCTCGGCATATTGTTTGTAAGTGCCGTAGTCACCGGTGCGGACAGCTTTCTGGAGGAGATAAATCGTCTCCGGATTCAACGAATGGAACTCCCCGTCCCGACGCCATTGGTAGTAGCCCCCGCTGTCGAGAGTGTGGATATGGAAGGTGCGTTTGGGAAAGGCCTTCCGATGACGCTCCCGCGTTTCCTTGGCAATTTCGTCTAATCCGATCCCGCCGACTCGGGAAGGTGTCCAGGTAAAGTATTTATTGATCAGCTCTTCGCTCAGACCGACAGCTTCAAAAATTTGGGCTCCGCAGTAGCTTTGAATGGTGGAGATCCCCATCTTGGAGATCACTTTGACCACGCCTTTGACGGCGGCCTTGATGTAGTTCTTTCGGGCGGTCCTAGTGTCCATACCTTCCAGAAGTCCCTGGCGAACCATGTCGTCCAGGGTCTCAAAGGCAAGGTACGGATTGATGGCGCTGCAACCGTAGCTGATCAGGACGGCAAAGTGATGGACCAGACGCGGCTCTCCTGATTCCAGCACCAGACCGACGCGGGTTCGGGTCCCTTTGCGGATTAAATGATGATGTAAGCCGGAGACGGCCAGCAGGGCAGGGATGGCGGCTTTGTCTTCACTGATGCCGCGGTCGGAAAGGATGATGATATTGACACCCCGTTCGATGGCTTCATCGGCTTGGCGGAAGAGGTCTTCCAGGGCTCGTTCCAGACCGGGACCACCTTCGTCCGGATCGAAGAGGATGGGAAGCGTGATCGCCTTGAATTTCCCTTCAGCCACATGACGAAGCTTGGCCAGCTCTTCGTTCGTGAGGATCGGTACATCGAGCTTGATCATGTGGCAGCTTTCGGGGGTCGGTTCCAGGAGATTGCCTTCACTGCCGACCTGGGTCTGGGTAGCCATGATGATCTCCTCGCGGATGCAATCGATCGGCGGATTGGTCACCTGAGCGAAAAGCTGATGGAAGTAGTTATAGAGGAGTTGCGGCCGGTTGGAGAGCACGGCCAGAGGAGTGTCGTTACCCATGGAACCAACTGGGTCTACCCCGTTCTGCGCCATGGGGAGAAGCATGATGCGGAGCTCTTCGAAGGTATAACCGAAGGCGCGCTGGCGTTCGAGGATCGTCTCATGCTCCGGTGG
>CAZBKV010000199.1:0-3404 GCA_964492575.1 uncultured Verrucomicrobiota bacterium
GGGTAACCCTTCTGTTTCTTGTGTTGGTGGGGATCCCGTTGGCGGAGATGATTCTCCGGCCAACGGTTCATACCGGCATCGCTTCCGCCCCGACTTTGGTCCAACATCTGGTTCTTCTGATCAGCATGTTCGGGGGCGCTCTTGCGGCACGGGAGGATCGATTACTTTCTATCTCCCTGGCCCAATACATTCCCAGAGAGAACCTTCAGTGGCTTTTGCGGGGTTTTGCCTATGGAGTGAGCGCGGCGGTGGCCGCACACCTGACGGCGGCGAGTTGGCAGTTCGTGCGGATGAGCTATTCGGCCGGGTCGAAGTTGGCCTATGGGATCCCGCTCTGGGTGGTTCAGGCTTCGTTGGTGGTCGGGTTTGCCCTGATCGCCCTTCGGTTGATCTGGAAAGGGGCGAACTCGATGTGGAGCCGATTTCTGGTCTTTGTGTTTGCGGGCGGGGTCTTTGCCGCACCCTGGCTATTACATCTGCCACCTGCAGTGGTGCGCCCTTGGGCCATCGGCCTTGTTCTGGTGGCCGCGTTAGCCGGAGCCCCGTTGTTTGCTGTGATTGGAGGACTGACCTGGGTTTTCCTATGGAGTCAAGAAGTAACAGTGGCCACCATTCCTCTAAACCATTATAGCCTGACGACCAGCCCGACCTTGCCGGCGATCCCACTATTTACGTTTGCCGGATATCTGCTGGCTTACAGTAACGCCTCGGCTCGATTGGTCTTGGTGTTCCGATCCTGGTTTGGATGGTTCCGAGGGGGGCCGGCGGTCGTGACCGTGCTGGTTTGCGCCTTCTTTACGGCATTTACCGGGGCATCTGGGGTGACGATTCTGGCCTTGGGAGGGTTATTACTGCCGGTTCTTCGAAGCGCCGGATATTCGATCCGGACGGCTATCGGCCTTCTGACGGCATCCGGTTCGTTAGGATTGCTGTTTCCGCCGTGTTTGCCGCCGATCTTATATTCCGTGGTGGTCAGCAGTCATCCGACGATGAGTGTGCGGATGGAGGAGATGTTTCTAGGCGGTGTATTGCCGGGGTTATTGATGTTGGCCATGATTTGCGCCTACGGGATCTGGAAAGCCCCGCCTCGGGAAGTCAACGAGCCTGGATTCGAGTGGCGTACGGCACTGAAAGCTCTTTGGATTGCCAAATGGGAACTTCTAACCCCGGTCGTAGCGTTGGTGGCGATCTTTGGCGGTTTTGCAACCCCGATGGAAGCCGCCGCCCTTACGGCCGCCTACGCTCTGTTGGTGGAGGTGGTGATCCATCGGGAAATTTCCCCCTTCCGAGGCCTTCTCAAAGTAACCACAGAATGTGGTCAACTGGTCGGCGGAGTCTTGTTAATCCTGGGCGTGGCCTTAGGATTTACCTATTTTCTGATCGATGCCCAAATTCCGGATCATGCCTTGCGATGGGTCCAGGCTCATATTCACTCCCCCTGGCTCTTCCTCCTGGCGGTCAATGGACTGTTGCTGGTGGTGGGTTGCCTGATGGATATCTATTCGGCCATTGTGGTCGTGGTTCCTTTATTGGTGCCGATTGCGCATGCCTTTGGAATCAGCCCGATCCACATCGGCATCGTCTTCTTGACCAATCTGGAGTTAGGTTACCTTACCCCACCGGTCGGGATGAACCTCTTCCTAGCGGCCTATCGGTTTCGGCGTTCGATTCCGGAGATCATTCAAGCTACGTTTCCGTTGCTGTTGTTGATGGCTTTGGGGGTGCTTTTGGTGACATACCTGCCCTGGTTGAGCACCTGGCTTCCTGGGATTTATCGATAAGGATACCCAAAATCCCCCAAATCCGGAAAAGATGTCCTTTGTGGATGGTTGATCCAGTCGAGATTTTTTGAAATAAGTGAAACGGCCTATGCGAATCTTATCAGGCATTCAACCGACAGGGGCCCTGCACCTGGGCAATTACTTCGGAATGATGAAACCGGCCATCGAGCTCCAGGATCAGGGCGAGGCCTTTTACTTTATCGCCGATTATCATTCGATGACGTCGCTGTTCGATCCGGAACTGCGACGGCAATATACCCTGCGCGTGGCCCTGGATTTCCTGGCCTGTGGGCTGGACCCGGAGAAGACCGTCTTTTTCCGTCAATCCGATATTCCCGAGGTGACCGAACTGACCTGGATCTTGAGCACCGTCACCCCCATGGGCCTCCTGGAACGTGCCCACAGTTATAAAGACAAGATTGCTAAAGGGATCTCGCCCTCGCACGGCCTCTTCTCTTATCCGGTCCTGATGGCCGCGGATATCCTCCTCTACGATTCCAACCTCGTTCCGGTCGGCAAAGATCAAAAACAACACCTCGAAATGACCCGAGACATCGCCGTCAAATTCAATGAACGGTATGGAAAGACCTTCGTTCTTCCGGAACCGCTGATTCGGGAAGAGACCGCCGTGGTTCCTGGGATTGACGGACAAAAGATGAGCAAGAGCTACGGCAATACTATTGAGATTTTTGGTGACGAAAAGGTGCTCCGGAAAAAGATCATGAGCATCGTCATGGACAGCCGCTCTGTGGAAGAGCCCAAGCCGGATGCAGACCAGAATATCGCCATTCGACTCTTACGGCTGGTTGCCCCGCCGGAGGTGGCGAAAGAACACGAGGAACGACTCCGTGCCGGTGGCTACGGGTATGCCGAGCTGAAGAAGAATCTCTTTCAATACTTCTGGGACTACTTTGCCGAGGCGCGAAAACGTCGAGCTGAGCTGGAAAAGAACTTGGACTACGTCTGGGAGGTCTTACGGAAAGGCGCCGAAAAGGCTCGGGCTGTGGCAAGCGTCGTGTTACAACGCGCTCGCAAGGCTTGCGGCTTGGATTGAGCCGGGTGGGCCGGGAAGAAAGAAGGATGGCAGGCTTTTAGGGCTGACTCGCTTCTTTTTCGTGGGAGGACGCGGAAGCATGCGGTTGGCCTTCTTCGACTTCCCGATAAAGTCGGACTACCGGCTTGCCATCCAGGCCGATGTATCCCCGAAACATGCCCGGTGTGTTGAAGACCATGGCAAAATGACCTTCGCGGTCCAACACGATCACCCCGCCTTCTCCTCCCAATCGCGCCACTTTTTCCAATGCCCGCCGCGCACTCTCTTCCACAGAAAGCCCTTGGTACTTGACCATCGCGTCGATGTCATGGGCTACGGCCAGGCGGATGAAATATTCCCCATGGCCGGTGGCCGAAACCGCACAACCCAGGTTGTCGGCATACGTTCCGGCCCCAATGATAGGAGAATCACCGACCCGGCCGGGCCACTTTTTGGGGATCCCTCCTGTAGAAGTCCCGGCCGCTAAATTCCCCCACTGATCCAGGGCCACAGCTCCGACGGTTCCTAAGGTGAGCCGATCCTGGTGCAAGCGCTTTGCCTCTTGGACGACTTGGGTGGGATCGGCCGGG
>CAZBKV010000199.1:3426-5439 GCA_964492575.1 uncultured Verrucomicrobiota bacterium
AAATAACTCGGATCCACCAACTCTATGCCGACTCTTTGGGCAAACTGTTCGGCCCCTTCCCCAATCAGCAAGACATGCGGGCTTTTCTCCATCACCGCACGAGCTAAACGGATCGGATTTTTCACCCGTTGAACACCGGCCACGGCCCCGGCACTCAACGTTCGGCCGTCCATGATCGAGGCATCCAGCTCATGGGTTCCTCGGGTTGTGGCTACGGCTCCTCGACCGGCATTGAAAAGAGGCGAGTCTTCCAGGAGGGTAAGGACAGTCTCCACGGCATCGACACTAGACCCACCCCGTTTCAACACGGCATATCCAGCCTCCAACGCCTGAGCCATAGTTTTTCGAATCGCTGCTTCGTATTTCGGCGACAGACGTCCGGGCCGAATCACCCCGGCACCCCCATGAATGACCAACATAATCGGGTGCGTTCCTGGCTCTGTCATCTTTTCTGTTGATGATTCGGAATCGATCGGAGGGGCAGCTAAGCCACTCATGGTCACCAACGCAAGACTCCCAATCAAACCGAAATAGGCTTTCATCAGCAACCTCCGTTTTTGCAAACTTTAGCTTGCGTTTCTTCCGTTGTAACCTCAAGAGGGCTGGGCGGTCCAGTCGAGGGAAACGGATTTTCAACGTGAAAAGAGGGAATTTGCATGAAGCGACGATGAAGGGAAGCTCCAATCCATCCAAAGCGGATTCTTTCTATTTAGAAGAAGCGAAACGGTTGAGCCGAAGTGCAGAGTCGTTGGATCCGCAAACTTCTTCTCTTCCACCGACACCAGCTCATACCCACCAACGGGCTGTGTTTCTGGATCGGGATGGGACTATCATTGAGGAGGTGGGGTATTTGTCTGATCCGGCGAAGGTGAAGCTACTGCCGGGCGCTGCGGAGGCCTTGCAACGGCTTCAGCAAGCCGGATTTCTTCTATTCCTTGTGACGAATCAGTCTGGGATCGGTCGAGGGTATTATACTGAGGAAGAGATGCATCGGGTGAACGCTCGATTGCTGGAGCTGCTGTCGGGGATTCGTTTGGCTCGCATCTACTATGCTCCGGAACGACCGGATCAGCCTTCCTTGGGACGGAAACCTTCCCCGGCGTCTCTTTTCCATGCCGCAAAGGATTTTGGGATTGATCTGTCTCAGAGCTACATGGTGGGGGACAAACTTTCGGATATCCAGTGTGGGATTCGGGCTGGGGTTCGGAAGGCGATCCTTGTGCGGACCGGGTACGGCCGGCAGGTGGAAGAGACAACTCCGCCGGAACTGCAGCAGGCGGTGGTGGTGGAAGATCTTGCAGCGGCCGCGGATTGGATTCTTCAAGACATCGGGTGGTCCTCGAATCACTCCTAAGCCAAGGCCAAGTGCTCCTCCTCAACCCAAAAAGTAAGCTCAGGGGGAATCAAGAATCTTTACAATTTTTTCACTTGACAACCCCCCAAGAAGGAGAAAGAGGTGAAGCATGCGCCAAGTTGTGTCCTTATCAACTCGGCCTACCCCCCATAGGACACACTGGGGCCGGAAGGTAGGGATAGGTTTTTCTCCTGTACATGGAAGTGTCTATGACAAGAAATCCCTATCTAGTCTGCATTTCTAAACAAAAGCCTTTTTAAAATCGCTGGAAATGAACGATACTTCCCTTAAGCCAGAGAGTTGCGGAAAGCGAAGATAAATTCCAAGCGATGGCTGCGTTTTGGGACCATGAGAATCGGCTCACTGAGATCGAGACAGATGAGAAGAGGACCGACGAAGCCGACCGCTGGAAACGGGAATTGATCTATGACGGCCTGGGTCGATTGCGGATCCGGAAAGATTACGACTGGCTCAGTAGCTCAGGCTGGTCGGGTTGGTATCCTATTCGAACAACTTACTACATCTATGACGGCTGGCTTTTGGTGCAGGAACGGTCGACCTATCCTACCGCCACCTACGTCTGGGGACCGGATCTGTCTGGAACCGTTGGCGGTGCCGGCGGCATCGGCGGTCTGCTGGCCCGAAGCACCGGCTACAAT
>CAZBKV010000200.1:0-5435 GCA_964492575.1 uncultured Verrucomicrobiota bacterium
ACCAACTGGGTCTACCCCGTTCTGCGCCATGGGGAGAAGCATGATGCGGAGCTCCTCGAAGGTATAACCGAAGGCACGCTGGCGTTCGAGGATCGTCTCATGCTCCGGTGGTGGAACCGACGGCGGATCCGGCAGTTGATGGAGACGAATCAGATACTTATCCAACCACTCCCGGTAAGGATGGGCTTTGGACATGGTGGACTTGATCTCTTCGTCCGACACAATGCGGCCCTCGGTTGTATCCACAAAGAACATCCGGCCTGGTTGGAGTCGGCCTTTGTAGAGGACCTTTTCTGGGGGAATGTCCAACACGCCGACCTCCGAGGCCATGATGACCCGGTCGTCTTTGGTAACATAGTAGCGGGAAGGACGCAGACCGTTACGGTCCAGGACAGCCCCGATTCGGAAACCATCGGTAAAGGCGATCGAGGCTGGACCGTCCCAAGGTTCCATCAGGCAAGAGTGATACTCGTAAAACGCCCGCTTGTCCGGATCCATGGACTCGTGGTTTTCCCACGGCTCGGGAATCATCATCATCATGGCATGGGGCAAGGACCGGCCGGCCAGAGTCAACAGCTCCAGGCAGTTGTCGAACATCGCCGAGTCACTGCCGGCTGGGTCAATGACCGGTTTGATCTTTTCGATGTCGTCCCCGAAGAGTTTGGAGCGGAACATCGACTGGCGGGCATGCATCCAGTTGACATTACCGCGCAGGGTATTGATTTCACCGTTGTGAGCAAGGTAGCGGTAGGGATGAGCGCGGTCCCAGCTGGGGAAGGTATTTGTACTGAACCGGGAATGGACCAGGGCCAGGGCACTCTCCACGTCCTCATCCAGAAGGTCCGGGTAGTATTCGGCCAGTTGTTCGGAGGTCAACATGCCTTTGTAGACAATGGTCTTATACGAGAGGCTGGCTACGTACCATTGTTCGGCATAAGGGATGTTGCGTTGGCGGATTTCCCGAGTGGCACGTTGGCGGATCACGTAAAGCTTCCGCTCAAAGGCCATCGGGTCGGTGAGGTCCGGATTCCGTCGGATGAAAACCTGCCGAATGGTCGGCTCACATTCTAGAGCGGTCTTGCCAAGGGATTTATTCACGGTGGGAACCGTACGCCAACCTAGGACTTCCTGGCCTTCTTCTCGGACCACCCGTTCAAAGTACCGCTCCATCTGCCCCCGCGCATCCGGATCTTTGGGGAGAAAGATCATCCCAACGGCATATTCTTCAAAGGCCTCCGGTAGGCGGATCTTGAGGTCCTCGGCGACTTTACAGAAGAACTTATGAGGTTTTTGGAGGAGCATGCCGGCCCCATCGCCCGTATTGGGTTCGGCGCCTCGGGCTCCTCGGTGGGTCAAGTTCAGAACGATCTGGATGCCCTGCAGGATGATGTCATGGGATTTTCGACCTTTAATATCCACGACAAACCCGACCCCGCAGGCATCCTTTTCGAACCAAGGATCGTAGAGACCCTGCCGCGGAGGGTAGCCGTAGCGGCGTGGTTGAATGATGCGCGGATTGGATGCGTTATTAACCTCCCGATATCCCCCTAGTTGCTCCATCTTTCTTCCGCCCAGAGGCTTTGGTTTTGTGTTGTTAGATGTTTTTTTGGTCCTGCTGCTGTTTTTGTTCGGGCCTGAGAGAGTCTCAACCAGTAGGCAGACAAACCCTTCTTTTTTAAGCTGCCTTTCGGTACAACATCAAAAGGTCTAATGCAACACAAATTTTGCCTTTCTAAACACCAAAAGTGGTCACCCCTTCTTTGCCTGGGGATGACCACTTCTCCTTACGTTTTGTTTTTCTTTAATCTGTCTTTAGAAACCACCAGGGTCTCGACGAGAACTTTAGACCCGATCGGGAGGCGGGACGACAAACGGCTCCCGATACTCTCGACGCAACAGCCGATTCGCCTCTGGCGAGTTAAGAAAGACCTCCCGCTGCGGATCAAACTGCAGAAGCGGCCCCATCGAAATCGGATATTTGCATACATCTACCCCGTTGTCCCGCAAATGACGCAGGGTTCGATCCAGGGTCTTCAGATTGTCGTCCAGACTCTTCACCTTCGCCAGGATATCGGCCGCTTCTTTCGGGGTGACTTTATTAAACTCACCTAGGTAATACGAGATATTGGCCAGGTGCGCGATCGCTGCCGAAAGATGCCCTTCAAAGGCGTCGGAATGGAGGATCTTAGGATCTCGCGCAACGACCGCATCAATGAAATTGCCAAAGTGATCTCCGCCACCTTTGAATTCCCGAATCACCCGGAAGTTCTTATCGTAGGCGATGCAGTGCGTGTATGATCTCTGTACCAGGTAGCCTTCCGAACCGTAAAAGATCACTCCGATTCGGTTTCCTCGATTACTCTGGAAGAGGCGATTGATCTCTTCATCCGCAGAGTTATTGACGGACAAACCACGGGTTTCAAAGACGATGCATTTATCGCCGTAGTCGTAGATGGCAATCTCGGTGTTGGCGGTATCCCCGGCATCCACATAGTGGGGATCATGTCGCTCGACTTGGTAGCCGAGTCGGCCTCCGTAGGCAATGACGCTGTTGGGATGTCGGTTCAAACCCAGTCCCCACCGCGCGATATCCGCCTGATGAGGTCCTTGGTTCCCGGAATCTCCGTTTCCGTAGAGTCGTTGCCAATGCCAGTCGTAGTGGAAGCGAGGCCGAGTCAAACGAGGAATCGTGTAAGGTGCCGGTCCCGACCAGAGGTTGAAATCGACCTCCTTAGGAATGGGATAATCTCCAAGCGGGCCAATCGAAGTCCGGCGTTTCCAACAAAGACCTCGGGCGAATTTGACTTCCCCAATCCCCCCTTCTTGCAGGAAGCGGATTGCCTCGCGTACTGCCTGATGAGATCGACATTGGGTACCGACTTGACAGATCCGCCGATATTTCTTCATTGCGGCCACGAGAGAAGCGCCTTCAACGATATCGTGGGAGATCGGCTTCTCAATATAGACATCTTTTCCAGCTTGCATGGCCCATACCCCGACCAGCGCATGCCAATGATTCGGGGTCGCAGTGCTGACAATATCTAGATCCTCTTTGTCTAAAATATCCCGAATATCTTTGACCACCTTGACAGGGCGACCCTGATGACGTTCTACCACTTTGGCCCCAGCCTGAGCCACTTTCGAATCCACATCGACCAGATAGCGGACCTCGGTACGGGGATCCCTCAAGAAAGCCTGAATATGACTCATCCCCCGACCGCGGAATCCAACCACAGCCACGCCAAGTTTTGAATTAGGGGAGGCAGAGCGGAGCAGGGCAGGCATTGCAAAAAACCCAGCTCCCGCTGTAATTGCTGTTCCTAAGAATTTTCTCCTTGTTTGTTTCATGGTTCCTGTCCGGTCTTTTTTGATTCGTTCTAGTTTGCTTCCAACCGACTCTCCTATAGGTTCTTGCTCAGAACCCATATCCTCGGCTTATCGTGGCATTCTTCATCGTAGAGAAAGCTCTTTCGGAAAAGCAATGGAAATTCGCTGTCTTCTGGGGAGAATCCGTCCTTTACCCTCCAAAGGAAAACACAACCCACCTCTCTGTCACCAAAGTTCCCAACAAACACTTGGGGATCCATTGACTTTAACTGATCTTAGAGCTTTTACTACCTCTCCTTTGCATCCGAAAGTCATGTTGCGGTAGGACGCGATACCCCCATGCGCCGGGAAAATGAAAACACGAATTTCCTTGGCGGCGGCTTGAGGACAAGCTGCTCTACCTGTCCCTGGGCATTCGAAAGGGAATTTGAAAGGTAGGGCACGCTGTCCCCAGCGCGCTGTGGTTCCCCATTTGTGGTAGGGCGCACTGTCCTCAGCGCGCCGTGGTTCCCCATTTTGTGGTAGGGCGCGCTGTCCCCAGCGCGCCGGGAGAAGGGGAAATGAAATTCATACAACAGTTTGCGAACAAACCACCCTTTTATCCCTGAGGCGCTGTGCCGCCGCCTTTGATTCGTTCGATCGATTGCAACGCAAGGTATTGGGGACCATAGAGTTTCAGATTTTCTAACTCAGTATCGTATAGATCAAAATGCCGCTCTTCGTCGCCCACCAAAGACTCAAACAGGGTCTTGGACACCGAATCAGCATTCGCGCTGCACTCATTGGCCCACAGGTTATAGTGCCGTGCACTCTGCTCCTCCATCTGACGGGCCAGCTCCAACATCTTCTCCGGTTCATGAATCTTTTGCACTTCGGCAGCTGGCTTCATTTCCACTTCGCCCTTCAGAAACAGAATCCGCTCCGCCAACCGCTCCGCATGGATCATCTCCTCAATCGCCACCCGACGAAACAACCCCGACAAAGGATCCAACCCAAGATCGTCACATCGAAAGTGGAAATACATGTACTGATGAACCGCGGCCAACTCTTCTGCGACGGCACGGTTTAACAATTCGATACTCTTCTCATGCATGGATCTTCTCTCCTTTCTGCTCTTCTCAAGCCGAGTTTTTCCTTAACATAAAATGATTTTACTTTTTTGGCAAGCCAAATCCTACCGGTCTGTCTGTTTTTTTGCGCTTTCATTTGCTTTTCCACCGAAATCCTCGGTCACACAAACCCGCTTTCAACCCAAAAGAGAAGGTGGTTCATGAGAAAGTGGGATGAACCCCAAAGAGAAGGGTCTTGGGAAAGACAGTCCAGCTTGGTTTATGCCTAAAGCTTGTCCGAAAAAGGCATCCGTCTATCTTTTTTCTATATTGGTGCGTTGGGGACAACGCGCTCTACCGCAACATGAGCTTTCGGATGCCAGGGAAAGGTAGGGCGGTTTGTCCCCAAACCGCCGCGTGAAATTTATCCCCTTTTCCTAATTTTGCTGGCATTTGGCGAAAAAGGAAAATACTAAGTTGCCAATCCAAAAGAGTCGCATCATAGTGAGAGTGTGGCGTTAGATGAGCGATATCGCATACAAGCGGAGATTCTTAAGGCCTTGGCTCACCCCGCCCGGTTGGCAATGATTGAGGCCTTGGCTGGGGGTGAGAAGTGCGTCAACGAACTTCGCGAGGTGGTGGACCTTGATATGTCCACGGTCTCCAAGCACCTGGCCATCCTTCGCCATGTAGGGATTGTAACGGACCAAAAACGGGGCAATCAGGTCTTTTATCGGCTGCGTACACCGTGTGTTCTGAATTTCTTTCAGTGCATCATCGACGTGCAAAAATCGGTGCAGGCACGGTTTTCGGTCTAAACGGCCTTTCCGATCCGCAAAAGCCCCTCCCTTTCCAGCCTTTGCGGATAGGGTAGAAGGCGAAGTATGGGCTCTAAGCTCGTTTGGTCTTATTGCCTTGAGGCTTCCAAAAACCGGGCCTGGGGAATTCGGAAAGTATAAACATAGCGGGTAGGAAGCCGCGTTGGGTCTATAGAGGAAAGATCGAATACAAGGCAATTTCCTTGCTGCTCCCAGGGGATCGGAGAATCGAACCCTAAGA
>CAZBKV010000201.1:0-749 GCA_964492575.1 uncultured Verrucomicrobiota bacterium
AGGTAAGGTAGGGCGGCTTGTCCTCAAGCCGCCGCATGAAATTCTTTCTTTTCCACGCTCTCACGAGCGTAGCTATAACGTGCCGTTTCCTCTCCGTCTTCCGAAAGTCATGTAGCTACCATCGTAAGATGGTGGCCCTTCGCCATCACGTCATCACGCATCACGCCATCACGGAGGGATTGGACCGAAGCCAAAAGAAAAACCTCTTTGCCCCAAGAAAAAGCCGGGACAAAGAGGTGAAAGGAAAGGAGCCGAATCGGAGGCAGGGATTAGCCGGTGGTTTCTACCGGTTCGGCCTGAAGGACGGGTTCGAAGGTGAGTTGGCCGTCTTTGAAGTCGACGACGACGTGCATGCCGTCCCGGATTTCGCCGGCAATGATCTTGCGGGCGATCGGGGTCTCCACATGCCGTTGGAGGAACCGACGCAACGGTCGAGCACCATAGACCGGATCGTATCCCTCGCGGGCGATGTGTTCTTTGGCCGCATCGGTCAGCTCGATCGTGATCCGCCGATCGGCCAATCGATCCCGCAGTTGCTTCAGTTGCAGGTCGATGATCTTCTTGATCTCCTCTAACGTGAGCGGCTTGAAGATTACGATCTCATCGATCCGGTTCAGGAACTCGGGTCGGAAATGGGCCCGCAGTTCGGCCAGGACACGATTGCGGGTTCGTTCGTCGAGCTGACCCGATTGGCTGATGTTCTCAATCAGGTAGTGGCTGCCGATGTTGCTCGTCATAATGACGATCGT
>CAZBKV010000201.1:759-5432 GCA_964492575.1 uncultured Verrucomicrobiota bacterium
TCCGTCGTCAAGCAACTGGAGCAGGATGTTGAACACGTCGTGGTGTGCCTTTTCGATCTCGTCAAAGAGGATGACCGAGTAGGGACGGCGGCGAACCGCTTCGGTGAGCTGACCGCCTTCCTCGTACCCGACATACCCTGGAGGCGCACCGATCAGCCGAGCCACGGAGTGTTTCTCCATGTATTCGCTCATGTCGATGCGGATCATGTTCTCTTCCGAATCGAACAGGGCTTCGGCCAAGGCTCGGGCCAGCTCGGTTTTGCCGACGCCGGTAGGACCGAGGAAGATGAACGAGCCGATCGGCCGCCGCGGATCTTTCAGACCGGAACGGGCTCGAATCACGGCATCGCACACGGCCTGGACTGCTTCGTCCTGGCCGACGACGCGCTGGTGGAGGATTTGATCCAGTTTGAGGAGTTTCTCCCGTTCGCTTTCTAGGAGACGCGAGACCGGAATGCCGGTCCAGCGGGAGACGACTTCGGCGACTTCGTCCGGCGTGACTTCCTCTCGGAGCAGGCGTGGTTTGCCTTCGGTTTCGGACATCTTTTGTTCGAGCTCGCGCAGTCGTTTCTCCAGCTCGGGAATGCGACCGTACTTCAGCTCGGCCACGCGGGCTAGGTCGGCGACACGCTGGGCCTTCTCCATCTCGTTTCGAGCCTCTTCGAGCTGTTTCCGGAGACTGCGGATTTCTTCGATCATCCGCTTTTCGTTCTCCCACTGGGCCTTAAGGGCATCTCGCTGGTTTTTCAGGTTGGCCAGTTCTTTCTCCAGTGTGGCGAGCCGTTGTTTGGAAGCTTCGTCTTTCTCCTTACGCAGTGCCTCCCGCTCGATCTCCAGCTGCATGATCCGACGCTCGAGCTGCTCCAGCTCGTCGGGCATGCTTTCCATCTCGGTCCGCAGTTTCGCGGCGGCTTCGTCGATCAGGTCGATCGCTTTGTCCGGCAGGAATCGGTCGGTGATGTACCGGTGACTCAACACGGCGGCAGCGACCAGGGCGGCGTCCTGGATCCGCACGCCGTGGTGCAGCTCGTACCGCTCCCGCAGACCGCGGAGGATGGAAATGGTGTCTTCGACGGAAGGTTCTTCAACGAAGATCGGCTGGAACCGCCGTTCCAGAGCCGGGTCTTTCTCGATGTGCTTACGGTATTCGTCCAAGGTAGTGGCGCCGATGCAGTGCAGCTCCCCGCGGGCCAGCATCGGTTTGAGCATGTTGCCCGCGTCCATCGCGCCTTCAGCCTTCCCGGCACCAACGACGGTGTGGATCTCGTCGATGAAGAGGATGATCCGGCCTTCGGCTCGGGTGACTTCCTGTAGCACCGCCTTCAACCGTTCCTCGAACTCACCGCGGAACTTCGCGCCGGCGATCAACGCGCCCATGTCCAGTTGGACGATCCGCTTGTCCTTCAAACTGTCCGGCACATCGCCGGCTACGATTCGACGGGCCAGACCTTCCACAATCGCAGTCTTCCCCACGCCGGGTTCCCCGATCAGGACCGGATTATTCTTGGTTCGACGCGAGAGGACCTGGATACAACGCCGGATCTCGGCATCCCGGCCGATGACCGGATCCAGTTTTCCTTGCTCGGCCAGCTTGGTCAGGTCGCGGCCGTATTTCTCCAGGGCTTCATAGGTCGATTCCGGCGTGGGACTAGTCACGCGCTGGCTGCCCCGCACTTCGGTTAGGGCTTTGAGGAAGATCTCCCGCGTCAGGCCCAATTGCTGGAACGCGCGGCCGACACCGGTCGTCGGCGGCTCCTGGAACATCGCCAGGACGAGATGCTCGACGCTCACGTACTCGTCCTTCATCTTCTTGGCCTCTTCCAGGGCCGTAGCAAGGAGCTTGTTCAGTCGTTGGGTGACGTAGATGCCTTGACCGGTTTGCGCCGGACCGCTGACCTTCGGCATCCGTTCCAGCTCTTCCTGCAACCGGGCCTTCAGCAACGCAGGCGAGATGTTGGCGCGTTCGAGCAGGCGCGGGATCAATCCGTCCTCCTGCTCAATCAACGCCAAGGCCAGGTGTTCCACGTCCACCGCCTGGTGTTGGTACCGGGCGGCAATCGCCTGGGCTTCCATCAATGCGGTTTGGGATTTTTCTGTGAATCGGCTCAGATCCATAGCTCAATCCTCCTTTCTCTGTTGTGGGTTTTCTGTTTGGGTTTGTTGGGTTGATGGTTCTGCCGGAGCGGTTTCCGAGGAGACCGACTCCGCATTCGACCTCTTCGATCGGTCTAAAAGCCGTTCAAAAGCCTCCTGATCCAAAGTCTCCTGGGCCAGCAAGGCGGCGGCGACACGATCCAACTCTTCGCGATGTTCGCGAAGCAGGTCGAGGACCGAATTGTAGGTTCCATTGAGAATGTCGCGGACCTCGACGTCGATCTCCCGTGCCGTCTCTTCGCTGCAGTTTTGTTCCAGTTGGAAGGCGTCCTGGCCGTCCAGGAACATGGAACGTTTTTGGGCGTAATGGGCTAAGCCGAGCCGAGAGCTCATGCCGTAAAGGGTCACCATCTGACGCACCAGGTTGGTGGCCTGTTCCAGATCGTTTTGGGCACCGGTACTGACCTCGCCCAGCACGAGTTCCTCGGCCGCTCGACCGCCTAGAAGCGTTTTGATTCGGGCTATGAGTTCGGAACGGGTCAGGAGATAAGCGTCTTCTTGCGGCAGTTGCATGGTGTAACCCAGGGCCGCGGCTCCGCGCGGGACGATGGTGATCTTCCGAACCGGTGGGGCACCGGGCGTATAAGCGGCCACCAAAGCATGCCCGGCTTCATGGATAGCCACACGACGTTTGACCTCAGGGCTTAAGTGGCGGCTGCGACGTTCCGGGCCGGCAATGACTTTTTCGACAGCGGCTTCCAGATCGGCCTGGGTAATCTGCTTGGCGCCGCGACGAGCAGCCAGCAACGCCGCTTCGTTCAACACGTTGGCCAGCTCGGCACCAGAGAACCCGGCCGTCATCGCAGCGATCTTGTCTAGGTCGGTATCCGGAGCCAACGGTTTGTTCCGGGCATGCACGCGCAGAATGGCCTTCCGGCCTTCCAGATCCGGCGTGTCGACGACGATCTGTCGATCGAATCGTCCCGGCCGCAGCAAGGCCCGGTCCAGCACATCCGGCCGGTTCGTTGCTGCCAGGATGACCACGCCGGAATTCGGCTCGAACCCATCCATCTCCACAAGCAGGGCATTCAACGTCTGCTCGCGTTCGTCGTTGGCCGGGCCGACGTGGACGCTGCGATGCCGACCAATCGCGTCCAACTCGTCGATGAAGATGATGCACGGAGCATGTTGTTTGGCTTCGCGGAACAGGTCCCGCACCCGTGCCGCACCGACGCCGACGAACATCTCCACAAAATCGCTTCCGCTGATAGAGAAAAACGGCACACCGGCTTCGCCCGCAACGGCTCGAGCCAGCAACGTCTTGCCGGTCCCCGGCGGCCCGACCAGCAGGATCCCTTTGGGAACACGGGCGCCCAGCGCTTCATACCGTTTCGGATGTTTCAGAAAATCGACGACCTCGCGGAGCTCGGTTTTGGCTTCTTCACACCCGGCTACGTCGTCGAACTTCACGCCCACATTCTTGTCCATGATCAGGCGGGCTCGGCTTTTGCCGACGGTTAGGAAAGATTGTCCGGCCGCGTCCAGACGCCGGGCCAGCAACATCCAGAGTCCAAATAGGATGGCCAACGGAAGGACCCACGAAACCAGAAGCTGACTCAGAAAGCTGGGACGAACAGCCGCGAATTTCACCCCGTGCGCTTCCAGTTCCTTCACCAAATCCGGATCTTCCACGCGAATGGTCCGGAAGAGATATTCCTTCCCGGCGGTCGCTTTGGAAGCCGACGGTTTCGACAGTTGGTTTTGGGAAGGGGGCGTGGGAGCTGCCGGCTTGGGCCGAATCCGGCCGATGATTTCGTCCGGATGCAAAGTCACCTCAACGACCTCCCCACGCTTCAAGTGTTCTTTGAAGGCACTGTAGGGGATGGTGCGATATATGAGTTGGGAGGCCCCTAGGTCCTGCCAAAGCCAGAGTAGAACCAGGGCCAGCAACAGGTAAAGGCCAAACCGCAACCATCCACCACCGCTTTCCGGAAGCGGCAGTTTCTTTTTTTGGTTCTTTCTCTTGTTGTTCGGGTGTCGAGGCACGTTGGATTCTCCTCTACCAAGTTATTTCAATTCCTTATCCATTGCTTTCCGTCCGTCTTGTTTCCACAAACCCGGAAGTCGTTGGGATGCCATGGTCCACCGTCTTACGACGGTAGCTACGCGGTTTTCGAAAGCTATGGAAGGAAACGAATGCGATGTAGCTACGCTCGTGAGAGCGTGGACCTACAACGCTTCCCCTTCGGCGCGTTGGGACAACGCGCCCTACCTTCTCTATCCCCCATCGAATCCCCAAATCCCAGGTAGGGCGGCTTGTCCCCAAGCCGCCGTAATCATTTTTATCTTTTCCTCGGCGCGTTGGGACAACGCGCCCTACCATAACCTTCTGAACACCATTTGAAAGGTAGGTTGGCCTGTCCTCAGGCCGCCGCGATGATAAATTCGTTTTTCTTTTTGCGGCGCGTTGGGGACAACGCGCCCTACCACAAATTGTCTTTCGGATACTTATTGATAGGTAGGGCGGTTTGTCCTCAAACCGCCGTAAAAAATATCCATCTTGATCCGGCGCGCTGAGG
>CAZBKV010000202.1:0-5432 GCA_964492575.1 uncultured Verrucomicrobiota bacterium
AAGGCGGTGGAGATCGCCCCACGTAAGGACCACTTTGCCGTGACGGAGGATCATACCGGACCCTCCCCCGCTCAGGGCATAATCTCGAGCCCGGCGTAATTGGACCGGGTCCAGGCCGACTTCTTCAGGAGAGGCATGGGTCCAGGTTCGCCCCGGCCAAACCTCTTTGGGATCGGCCGAAAGGCTCGTAGGAAGACGAGTAAGAAGAAACCCCACGCCAAGGATCCAAAGGATCCATCGGTGGAACCGTTGGTTAGGGTAAGAAGACCGCGCCTTACCTTCCATCCGTACTCTTCCTTGTTTCCACGTTTTGGACTCGCTATGTTTTCGACGTATGCGAGGGAGAGAATATTTGAAGACATGGGCGCTTTTGCTCTGTTTGAGTCTACTTGTAGGCCTGGGCGGATTGGTGACGAGCTGTACGACAGCACCAATCACAGGTCGACGTCAACTGATTTTGATCTCTCCTTCCGAAGAACTTCAGCTGGGCATGAAGGAATTTGAGAAGCTGAAGAAGGAACTTCCGATCAGTACCAACAAAGCCGCCCAGGCGATGGTGGAGCGGGTCGGTCGACGGATTGCGGCGGTGGCTGATTTACCGAATGCGGAGTGGGAATTTGTGCTTTTTGAAAACAAAGAGCCGAACGCCTTCTGTCTTCCGGGTGGAAAGGTCGGGGTTTTTACCGGGATTTTGCCGATCGCAAAAAACGAGGCTGGGTTGGCGACGGTGATTGGACATGAGGTAGGGCATGCCATTGCGCATCATGGAGCAGAGCGGATTACCGAGGCCATGCTGCTTAGTACAGGAGGGAAACTCCTGGCTGGTGCTCTGGACTTGAATGATCCAAGAACCTTGCAGGCCTTCTCTTTGGCCTATGGGGTTGGGACCCAGGTCCTCGTGGCGCTGCCTCATAGTCGGTTACAGGAAGAGGAAGCGGATCATATTGGGCTGATCTTGATGGCTCGAGCCGGATATGATCCGAAAGAGGCAATTGAGTTCTGGCAACGGTTTGCCGCTTGGAGTAAGAAGCATGGTGGATCCCATCTTCCGGTTTTCCTCCGAACCCATCCTTTGGACGAACAACGGATTGAGAACCTGAAGCGTCTGCTTCCGATTGCAGAACGGGAGTATGAACTGGCTCTCCAACAAGGTCAGGCCGGTACAACAAAGACGGACAACAGAAAGAGGTAACCGGTTTTTCTTCCCTTTTCGGTGCTCGAAAAATCCCTTTTCTTTTACCGGCTTTAGGTAGAGACGAGGGAGAAAGAATTTCGGAAGAGGAAGAACCCCGGTCTCTTGGAAAGGGGGTAAGCCTTTCCGTTGACCGTGCGGAGGAATGTGGGCAAGCTTGGGCGCACCTATGGAATGGGAGACGAACACCGGGCAACAAGGGTTTCCGCCGTCCCAGGAGTTTTTGGTGGTTTGTGATTCGGATGGGACGGTATTGGACTCGATGGATTTGAAACATCGGGAGTGTTTTATTCCCCGGTTTGTTCAGGTGTTTGGATTGCAGCCGATTAGTCGGTGGGCCCGGGAGGCGTGGGAATATCAAAATTTGCGATCGCCCCAGCGTGGAGTGCATCGGTTTGTTGGGCTTTCGAATGCGATCCGGATGTTGGCAGAACATCCAAAGGTTCAGGAACTTGGGGTTCATTTATGGAACACCGATGCTTTGGACGGATGGATTGCGACGACGGGACGATTGAGTCGAGGAGCGTTGCTGGAGGCGGTGGAGCAGGGGCAGGAGGAGTTGGCGTTGTTGTGGGAATGGTCCCAGGCGGTGGATCGAATGGTGGAGGAACTTTCCGGGGAGTTTTGGATGTTTCCGTATGTGGCGGAGTCGTTGGAGCGACTGGGGGAGACGGCGGATTTGGTCCTTTACAGCGACACGCCACGGGAATGGCTGGAGCGGGAATGGCAAGGGAGCGAGCTGGGCGGAGGGTTTCGGTTGTTGTTGGGGGAAGAAGAGGGAACCAAACGGGAGTTGGTTCGTTGGTTGGTGGAGCAAGGAGGATATGCGCCGAGACATGTATTGGTGATTGGGGATTCTTTGGTGGATTATCGGGCGGCAAAGTCGGCCATGGCTTTGTTCTTTCCGATTCTTCCTGGGCAGGAAGAGGCCTCATGGTACGCGTTTTGGACGGAGGGATTGGAACGGTTTTTGGAGGATCGGTTTGCTGGGGAGTTTGAGGAAGAATGGCTGGCGAAGTTTCGGTCGGCTCTGGAACAATATCCGGCACCCTGGTGATAAGGAGGAGAACCTATGCGAGTTTTGATTGCGCCAGATAAGTTTAAAGGAACGCTGACGGCGGAAGCGGTGGCCGAAGCGATTGCAGAGGGCTGGCGATCGATCCGGCCACAGGATTCTTTAGAGCTTTTGCCGATCAGTGACGGTGGGGACGGATTTGGAGAGCTGTTGGGGCGGGTATTAGGGGCAGAGGAACGTCAGGCCGAGACGGTCGATGCGGCGCACCGGCCGCTGACGGCTTCCTGGTGGTGGGAACCGGAGCGGCGGCTAGCGATTGTGGAGTCGGCACGGGTGATCGGGATCGCCTTGCTACCACCGGGTCATTTCCATCCATTTGAGTTGGACACGTTGGGGCTGGGACAACTGTTGCGTCAGATTGAGAAGGAGGTTCGTCCTACTGAATGTCTCATAGGGATCGGCGGCAGTGCAACGAATGACGGAGGAAGCGGAATGGCGCGAGGTGTGGGATGGCGGTTTTGGGATGCGGATGGGAAGGAGATCGATCGGTGGACGGAGTTGACTCGATTGGTACGGGCAGAGCCTCCGGAGGAACCGGTCTCCTTAGGCCGGATTCGTGTGGCGGTGGATGTGCAGAATCGACTTTTGGGACCGGAAGGAGCGACGCGGGTTTACGGCCCGCAGAAGGGGCTGCGGCCGGAGGATTTTCCAAAGGCAGAGGCTGCATTGGCACGATTGGTTGAGGTGATGAATCAAACCCCCGGCGTGCCCCATGGTGTGGAGCAGGAACCGGGCAGTGGTGCGGCTGGAGGGTTGGGGTATGGATTGCGGACGTTTTTAGGAGCGGAGTTGGTGCCTGGGTTTGCCTTGTTTGCAGGGCTGACCGGGTTAGAAGAGCGCATTCGGGGGGCAGACATCGTGGTGACGGGCGAAGGGGCTCTGGATCGGACAACCTTGACGATGGGGAAAGGCGTAGGTGGGGTTGCGGAGCTGTGTCGGAAGCATCGGGTTCCGGTTGTGGCTGTGGTAGGACGGGCAGAGATTCCCGAGGATGTCCCCAATCCGTTTTTCAAAATAGGAGCCCTGGTGCCGGACGTCTGCTCCTTGGAAGAAGCGATGCGGGAACCGGCAAAATGGTTGCGGACTCTGATAGCCCGAATGTTGAGTGAGTGGGAGCGATAAGTCATGTGGGAAAAAGCAGTAGAACGATTGGATCGAGTCTTCCGTCTTCCAGAAGGGACGGCGGCCCGAGTTTTACCCTATGTGGTGATCGTCTTGTTGACCGGGTCACAGAGTGTCGCCAGTGGCCCCTGGCCGTTTTGGGCATATGCGATTAAGACGGCCATCGGAGCCTGGATCGTCCTTTCCCTCTGGTCTCGGGTTGAGGAATGGAAGTGGAGTGTCTCCTGGGAAGCGATCGGAGTAGGCGTTTTGGCGTTTGGAATCTGGGTGGGGTTGGATCCTTACTATCCGAAGCTGAGTTCGGACGGATCGGGTTCCTGGAATCCATTTGCGGTTTGGGGAACGGGAAGTGCGACGGCCTGGGGATTTGTCGCAATCCGAATCTTAGGAAGCGCGATTGTGATTCCACCGATTGAGGAGGCCTGTTTCCGATCCTTCTTATACCGGTATCTCCAGAAGGAGGAATTTCGGGACGTTCCGTTGAGCCGATGGCACTGGAAATCGGCGTTGATTGTGGCGGTGATTTTTGGGGTGGTGCATCGAGAATGGCTGACGGGGATTCTCTGTGGGCTGGGGTATCAATGGTTGGTCTGTCGTCGTGGTCATTTAGGAGATGCGATGGTGGCCCACGGAGTGACGAATCTTTTGCTTGGGCTTTGGGTGGTGACCCGTCACGCATGGGTTTTCTGGTAAAAAGAGGCATGGTTCCTTCGAGGCGGACTGGACACTAAAAGCCCCTGGGAAGAAAACGGTTTCCTTCATCTGGATCAGGGGAAAGAGGAGGCGATGAATGCCTCTTGACTTCGCACGATAACAGAGGGTGAATTAGAAGATGTGAAGCGCCTACAAGGAGTGGATATTGGAATTTTATGTTTGGCGGCGTTCCTCTCCGGAGGAGGGCTTTATTGTGTGTTGTGGCCCCAGGAAGGACTGCTCATCTACAACTCGGTTCCCCATCGAGGGATAGGTTCCCTAGGGGTGTTTCTTACGAAGACTCAGGTTCGGATTTTAGGAGGATTGGGGATGGTAATGGGGGTGGGGCTGGTGTTTCTTGCCTTTTATCGACCTAGGACATGGGGTGGAGACTCGCTGGATGATGGGGATTCCTCAGGAGGCGACGATCCGAATCCGGTGGGAGGATTTGACCCCGATTCCCGTCCAATTCCAATGGAACGGACACAACCGACCAAGAAGGAGCAGCAATATGAAAAGGTGCAGGTTCAACGGGAAAATTTGGATTTCGTTGTGCGGGGTTCTCCTGCTTACGAGCGCTTTATGGGCCGATGGCTTTATTATAGTTCCCCATCCGATTCCACCCCCACGTCCTTGGCCACATCCGTGGATCCCTCCCCGACCGACGGTAACGCCGCTGGAGGTGGTGGAGCATACGGTCAAGGTGCAGATCCAGGATCAGGTCGCGGTAACCGAAGTAGACCAAGTGTTTCGGAATCCTACGGCACACCGATTGGAAGGAACATACATCTTTCCGATCCCACGTGGGGCTACAGTGGATCGGTTTTCTCTGGAAGTAGACGGGAAGCTGGTGAAGGCCGAGTTGTTGTCGGCAAAGAAGGCGCGGGAGTTATACGAGGAGATCGTTCGGCAGAGTCGTGATCCGGCGTTGTTAGAGTTTGTGGATCAGGGGGCTTTTCGGGCACGGATCTTTCCGTTTCCCCCACACGGAACCAGGCGGGTTCGTCTACGGTATACCCAGCCGTTGCGTGCGGAAAGTGGACAGGTGGAGTATGTGTATCCACTTCGGCCGGAAGGGTTTTCCTCAAAGCCATTGGAGAAGGTTAGCATCCAGGTAGACATTCGTGGGCATACCCGGATCGGCACAGTATATTCCCCGACCCATGATATCAAGGTCCAGCGGCTTGAGGCGCGGAAGGTCCGAGTCCGTTGGGGGGCCACGCAGGTCCTACCGGATAAGGATTTTCATCTGATCTACGCGTTGGAGCGCAAGGGGCTGGCGGTGACGTTTCTTCCTTATCGGGAACCGGGTGAGCCAGGGCATTTCCTTTTGTTTGTAGCCCCCAGGAC
>CAZBKV010000203.1:0-5429 GCA_964492575.1 uncultured Verrucomicrobiota bacterium
AAAACGCTATTTCTCTCCTCAAGGGAAACCTTGGGGAGATTTTCTTTGGAATCTATCCAGTTTCTGGTCTCCAAGGGACGGATAAGGATGGGGGGAAGCAAAAAGGGTTAGGGCGGCTTGTTCTCAAACCGCCACAAAATGATTCGTTTTTCCTTTGGCGCGCTGAGGACAGCGCGCCGATATAGAAAAATTGACTGATACCTTTTTCGGACAAAGCTCTAGCCGGACCACAGTATTTCCTGGGAGGGTCTGCTTATAGCCGGACCGAAAAAATAAATGGGAGGGACCGCTTCCAGCGGGTCCGTCCAATGGGCCAGCCAGAGGCTGCCCCCACGCTCTGACGAGTGGAGATACCGCAGTTCCGTCTCTATCTAAGGGCCTCTTACGCGGAATCCGGCGAAGTCGGCCCTTCTTCTGACGAAGGCGGTGGAGGATTGGGAGAAGAAGGCGGTGTCCCAGGGTTTGAGGAAGGTCCAGGGTTGGATGAAGGGGGTGGATTCCCTTGGGCCGCACCGCCGGGGCCCTGTCCTGGTGGTGTCTGTTGGGGAGGTGGTTGTACAATGAGCGGCACCGGGAACCGGAGTTTCATCACATCATCCACCAGCACTTCTACGTAATAAATCCCCGCTGTTTTAAACTCGATATTAGGGAAGACCGTCACGTTAATGGCATGGCTCGCTGCATCGCGAAGGTGAAATTGGACCTGGGAACGCCGCACTTCCGTGACACCATCCGGGGCAATGATTCGAGATACCTCGGTAAAAGTCCCTACCCCTGCGGTCCATCGATTGAACAAGCAAAGTCGAAAGGCACGGATCGGCAGCTTCGGAACCCGCAAAACGCCGATGATCCCGATGATCATAAAGTTCCCATTGACCTCTTGCCGTACCTCTTCGCACAACAATGATGCCTGTAGGTCGGGCAGAATTCGTGTCGCATCCATAGGTTCGCTTCCTCCTTTGGTTTATTACATCAAGGTTTCTAACGAGATTCCGTTCTGCATTGCGGCGGCGCGGACGGTGTTGTGCATCAACATGGCAATAGTCATCGGACCGACACCGCCTGGGTTGGGTGTAATGCGAGAAACCTTTGGTAGCAAGGCCTCATAATCCACATCGCCCACTAACCGATAGCCACGAGGTGCGGTCGGATCCGGGATCCGATTTACCCCCACATCCACCACGACTGCGCCTTCCTTCACCATATCTGCCTTCACAAAACGGGCCACTCCCATTGCGGCTACTAAAATGTCTGCTCGACGGCAGTGAGCTGCAATCTCTCGTGTTCGGCTATGGCAGACCGTTACTGTGGCATTCGCCCGGGGTGCCTTCTGCATCAATAAGGCGGCCAAGGGTTTCCCGACAATATTTCCACGGCCTAAGATCACCACATCGGCTCCTTCAATCGGGATGTTCGATCGAATCAGCAGCTCTACAATGCCTGCCGGGGTACAGGGCACAAAGCCACGGGTATCTCCCAGCAACAGCCGTCCCATGTTAATCGGGTGGAAACCGTCGACGTCTTTCTCCGGCGCAATGGTGGAGTAGACCGCTTCGGATCGGATGTGAGAAGGCAAAGGGGCTTGAACCAGGATTCCGTGAAACCGGGGATCGCGATTTAGTTCTTCCAACAGTTGGAGAAGTTCTGCTTCCGAGGTCTGCTCCGGCAACACTCGAGTTTCAGAAAAGATACCCAGCCGCCGACAGGTCTTCTCCTTCATGGAGACATAGACCTGCGAAGCCGGATCTTCTCCTACCCGTACAAAGACCAGCCCTGGGGTAATCCCCGAAGCCTTCAGACGTTCCACCGCCTTTGCCGTCTCGGCATGGATTTGCTCGGCGATTCGTTTCCCGTCGATCCGTTTCTCTTCTTCCATAACTGTCCGTCAGAATGCCGCCCCATTCTGCCTTCTGACAAGGCTATCCTCACGGAGCAAGGCGGATTCGACGTACGAAAATCACCGTATCATGGGGCCAACGCGGGTCTCGGTACTCATCTCCTTCCACGATCACCCGTTGCTTATGGAACGGGGCGATGCGGATCGACGGTTTTCCCGGATACAAAAAAGCCAATCGATCCCCTGTGTCGGAATCTACCAATTGATAGGCCCCCGGCGCCTTGGGGCTTAAGGTGTACTTGACGATTCCTTCCCGATATACATACCGGGCCTGTCCTGGGACATAGGAGGCATAGGGACCGACAGGGATCGGCTTTACCGAACCGGATGGACGCACCTGCGGCTTTACCGCCGAGCCAGATCGGGAAGAAGAAGCCCTCTGGATATGCGAACCGGCCGCAGCAACAAGGGCTGGGCCGGAAGCCTTCTTCCATTTCGAGACTTTCCCACGTTGTCTGGCTGGTGGAGAGACGCTGGAAGAGGGAACAGGAATCGGTTTGCTGACCTGGGGAGGGACCGGAGGAATCAGGATCGGTTTCGAGGAGTGGGGTGTTTTCTTAGCTGAGGCTGAGGCGATCTGGCCGGTGTCAGCTGTCTTTCTTTTGCCGGGGGAGGTAGAGGAGTTCTTTTTCGGGGAGGAATGATCGGATTTTGCGGATACGTTCGACTTTCGTCTTGGGTGTGAGGAGGAAGAAGCCGCAGGCTGAGGCTTTGGATGTTTTCTTGTTACTTCCGGTTTCTTCTCTTGTTTCTTAGGCTTTTGCTTTTCGGGCTTTTGGGCGGCCTTTTGAGAAGCCCGTGTTTTTTCCTTAGGGGACGTCGTTTGGGTTTTGTGAAGTTTTGGTTTGGTGTTAGGGGAAAAGATTTTCTCTGGCGGAGGTGCAGCCGGAAGGGTTTCCCCTTCTAGAGGTCGAAGGTAAGATCCGTACACATATCCGTAGGTTCCTTGTGGGGGCCGAATGCGAAGCCATGCCCCTTGTCGGCCCAAGATTTTCAATCGGGTGCCTTTCGGAACACGTCCTACCACGGCATGAAGGAAACTCGGACCACAGCGCACATTCAGTTTGCTCGCTTTCACTTCCCCGGTAGCGGGATCCACATAGGAGGCATACACCCAGACCTGAAACCGGGAAGGAAGCTGAATCAGGCGCCAGAGGATCTGCGGTTTCTTTTCTTGCTTCTTCAGCGTAAGGATTTCGCCGATGACCTTGACCTGTTCGCCCCGGTTGAGTTGACCGATGATTTCGGCTCGCAAACTCGGCCGGGCACGCACATTTACATGATCGGCCGTCACCTCGGCTTGATAGACTGCGACCGGTTTTGTGGCAGTCCAGCCAATGGCCGTAATCCACAATGCCAAAATCAGATTGCGGAATTTCATCTCTTTACCCCTACGCCTAAACCCCCCGGTCTGTCAATCCTTTGCCTTCTTTAGAAAATCTAGGTCGTAGAGGCGGGAGCCTTCTTGGGAGATCGAGAAGAAGCGGTTTGGTTTGTTTCTGTGAGACGGAAGAGGGTTTGCACCTCTGTTTTCGTTAATACCCGCCACTTCCCTTCGGGCAGTTCTCCCAGTGGAATCGGACCGATCTTTGTCCGTACCAATCGTTCCACCTTAAACCCCAACGCCTTAAACATCCGACGCACCTCACGGTTTTTCCCCTCCGTCAGGACCAATTCCAGTCGACTCCGAGCCCGGGCCGAACTTAACAACCGAGCTTCCTTCGCCCGAAGGAGCTGCCCTCGATCTCGAATCCCCTTCAACAGGCGCTCTACGTGTGATGGCTCTACTTTGCCTTGAACGACAACAAAGTAAGTCTTAGGGACCTGAAACCGCGGGTGCGTTAATCGAAACGCAAAATCTCCGTCGTTTGTGAGGAAAAGAAGGCCTTCACTCTGTCGATCCAACCGTCCTACCGGATAGAGGTTCCTCCATTCGGCCGGCAAAAGGTCAAATACGCATTTCCGCCCTTTCTCATCCGAACGCGTTGTCACATATCCTCGAGGTTTATGGAGAGCGACGTAAAGCTTTTTCCGCGGTCGAACGACTTGTCCATCGACCTGAACGATATCCTTTTCCGGATCAACCTTCGTCCCTAGCAACCGGACGGGGACCCCGTTTACGGTCACCCGTCCTTCTAACATTAACTGCTCTGCCCCCCGACGGGAGGCGACTCCCGCCTCGGCTAAGAACTTCTGCAATCGAATCTTGGCCATGGTCCCAGCTCACGCGGACTGCCCCCTTCCTCGAGATCTCGCCGCGGAGCTGCTCCTTTCTCTCGATTACGCCGGCTTGGTCTTCGGAAGCCCGGTAACCTTATCCCCTGGCTTCCACAGCCCGCGTTTCATCAACAGGTCCACTCGCTCGTATCGCTTCAACACGTTTCGTTTCGCACCTAGTTTCGAAGCCGTTTTTAAACTTCGATGCATCGACATAGCTCGTTCCCTCCTTCTTTTTGTACGATTTCCAGGCCGACAGACCTTACCGGCCGATGGCCGGATGTTCGTTCCTACCACAAAATCAAAGAAACGCAACCCTTTGGTAGAGTTTTGCTACCTTTCAGATGGTAACCGGAAGGTCATGGGTGGTAGGGCACGTTGTCCCCAGCGCGCCGGGGAAAATGGGAAAATGAAATTTCATGCGGCGGCTTGAGGACAAGCCGCCCTACCTGTCAATGGGCGTTCGAAAGGGAATTGGAAGGTAGGGCACGTTGTCCCCAGCGCGTCGAGATAAGAAAAATGGATGGATGCCTTTTTCGGATAAGCTCTACCCTTTACGCCAGATAGATCCCCGACCGTTGCCGAAGTTCCACCCGATATCCCGCCGGCATCGTCAAAATGGCCCATCCCCCTCCATCGTCTTCATACACAGGCTCGACCGTCCAGCGTATCCCCAGTCCTTGAATTCTATCCTTCCAAGCTTCCAAATCCTCCACAAAGAACGCTAAAACCACCTGCCTTCCGGCCATCTCCTGGTGCCCTTCCAGATCCCAGACCAGTTCGATTTCGGTTTCCCCTTCCACCGGTTTAAGAATTACCGCCTCGGTCCCTTTCGGAGAACGTCGACGTCGTACCTCCACCAACCCCAAAACCTCCCGGAGAAACCGAACGTTCTCTTCCACATCCCGAACCGGTAGCCGGACCGCGGCCATTCGCTGCACCCGCAACGGTCTTTCCGATTCCTCCTTCCTCATCTTGCAGTTCCTTTCCGGTCCATTAAAGCCCACCGAATCACTTCCTCCGAAACCGTATGTCCCCACTCCGCTTTTCCTAATCGCCGAAGTAAGACAAACCGCACCTGTCCGCTCTGAACCTTCTTATCCCGACGCATCGCCTCCAACAACCGCTGCAGTCGCTCCTCCGTCCACCGAACCTGGGTCGGCAACCCTGCTCGTTCCAGCAAGTGCTCCAGCCGTTGTGCGTCCTTTTCCGGCAGTCCTAATAGCCGACTTGAAATCCAACCTGCTGCCACCTGTCCCACCGCCACCGCTTCTCCATGCAAGTACCGTCCATATCCGGCAATTGCCTCCAAGGC
>CAZBKV010000204.1:0-5400 GCA_964492575.1 uncultured Verrucomicrobiota bacterium
AAGATTTCTTCTATGGCTCTTCCAGGTCGTGGGAAGGGATTGGTTTGGGGATCTTTCCCTTTCGTTTGCTCCGAGGGTTTCCTGGATTTTTCTGGGATCTCTCTGGGCTTGGGGTGTCTGTGTAGCGGCCATGTTCCTCGCTCTTTGGGGGACGCTGCATCAGGCTATTCAAAAGCGTGCCGTTTGGTTTAAAGATTTTGATTTAGAACCGCCTTTTCCGGCTCGAACGAAGACGAAAGCGGCATGGGGATGGATGGTCGGATGGATTGGGATCGGGATCGGATGTATGGTGCTTCCTTTGATCTTGCCTTCTTTCTCCGGGCAGAGAGCGGTGTTTCATTGGCTTGCAGGGATTTGCCTGGTATTGGCCTGGGGGCAGGGAGTGCGAGTTTGGATTCTGTACCGACAAAGGCAGCCGAAACCTTCTTCGGAATCTTCTTTGCGGTCGCTCCTATTCCGTTTTTGGACTTTTGATCCCCGTCCTATTGTAGGGATAGTCACTGTTGTGGCACTTGGCGTGTTTGCAGTGGTGAATCACTCGGGTTTTTGGACGGTTTTGGATAGATTTCGTGTCTTTGGAGGGCCGCTTTTCGACTCTTGCATTAGGGTATCGAAACAGGAAAGGCCGAATTCGGACGGTTTTGCATGGATTGTTCAGACCACGCATCCGGTTCGGCTTGACCTACAGAGACCGGAAGGGCGGCGGTATTATGGATTAAAGGAAGGGGTCTTTCAGAACGTACAGATCGTGCCAGGGTATTTATTGGAGGGAGATGATTTTGCGCCAGGCGATCTTATAGGAGTGACCCGTCCAACGATTGTTGGGATCCCCCTGAATCGCTGGCGAAATTTGCAGGGAATCGATTTGGAAGAGACGATCCATGGGGTTCCTTTGCGGTTAGGGTGGGATGTATTGAGCCGAGATCAACTTCGTCGATGTGGGGTTGAATTGACTACCAATGAGGTTCCGGCGGTTGTGGAGGTTGAAACCTTGAGGGGTATCCTTCGGAAACGATTGGGAGACTCCATTGCAATGATGGACGAGCGTGGTCGGACGATTCAGCTGCGGCTAGTGGGTGGGATCAACGCGGTGGGGCTCCATGGATGGATCTTTATCGCGCAGCAGGAATTTCGCCGCCTGTTCCCATCCCAGACAGGTTTTCGATGGTTCTGGATTGAGACCTCGACGGAAAGCGCCGAAACGGTACGCAGAGCGCTTGTTCGAGCCTTCGGTCCGCTGGGATGCCAGATCCTTTCGGCAAGGGAACGACAGGAACAGGCAGCCCGAATGGAGCATACCGTAAGGAAAATCTTTGAAGGAGGGATGGGAGTAGGATTGGGGATGCTGGGACTTTGGGTTGGGGTAGTGAGCGTCTTTCTTTTGCAGGTTCGACGGCGGGAGTTGGAGTTGCTTCAAGTCCTGGGTCTTCCGTTCAGAGATACGGAGGGAGAGGAAGCCCTTTCCGAGGAACTCCAAGGTCGATGCAGTTTTCCGGCAGCGACATCTGGCGATTTTCCCCTTCGATGGCTGCTTGGGTGGCCCGTTTTCTTTGTGTGTTTGGGATGGATTGGAGGTATGGTGGTAGGAGGGATCTTCCTTGGGATAGAATGGGGCGTTGGGAGACAGTGTGGGGTGGCGGTGTGGATTCCGAAAATAGGAATGTTAGTAGGATTTCTTCTTTTGGCCTGGGGAACCACCGCCTGGGGGATTCGATGGGAAATTTCCCGATGGAAGAGGGAAGGTTGAATCTTTTGTACAGGAAGGACCGGAAAAGAGGAAGAGGAATTCAAGCGATGGGTAAGAAGTGGTTTCAAGTCTGGGGAGGAGAAAGAAGGCAGCGCAGAGGCCGCGCAGTGGCCGTACGGTGGCCGCACAAGGGCCGCAGCGTTGCGGCGGCTGTTGGGCTGAGTCTTGCTGTTTTGGGAGTAGACGTTCAGGGAGCCTCTATTGGTCAAGTCCTGGCCCATTGGACCTTCCCACCTTCGAAAAGGGAGGCATGGGCGACCTCAGGAATCGAAACGGCGGTTCAGCCCGAACCCAATGGTTTGCCATGTTTCCCCGGTCTAGGACGTGCGCCGCTTTGGATCCATGCCCGGCGAGTCAGCGGTCGACGGAATTTTTCTCCCACAAAAGGAGCGGTGCGACTGATTCTGCGTCCGAAATGGGCGACGCGTTTCTCGTCCATGGTTGTTGGAATGCCGGCTGGGGAAGGTCCAGGAAAACCGGCTTGTCTTTTGGCAATCGGCTATCGATCTGGAACTCAACTTGTTTCTTTGGTTCGTTTGGAAACCGATTCGGAAGGCCGTTGGTTAAGGGTGTTGCAGCGAACCTCTTCCGGTTGGCGGACGAATTTGACTGTCCAGATTCATTGGCCTTACCAGATGGCTCTTGGGATGTCTTCCGGTGGAATCCCGGTCAATCATGAAGTCATCTTTCAATATTCCCCCAGCGTGGTTCAGCTTATTGTGGATGGCACGTTGAAAACCGATCGGTCCTCACGGAGTTCTCGAGGTCGAGGGCTGGGCCGGCTGCCGCAAGGAGTGGAGTGGGTCTTGAGTGTGGGAAGTCGTCTGGATGGTTCGGCCCCCATGCAGGGATGGATCCAAGAAGTGACCACGTTGGATGGGGAGGTCTGTCCGTTTCAAACGAGAGTTTATTGGAACTGGTACGGCGTATCGGCTACGGTAGAAACGAATCCACCGACCATCCGGCTTTCTACCTATAACTATACCCACCGTCCTGTCCCTATCCGCCGGCGGGAGGCTGAAGAGACTCAATGGCAAACCCTTGCCCCTCGCTTTTCTAACTCTGTTTTTGTAGATCAGGATTCGAAGCTCCGACTAGATCAATCCTACGATTACCAGGTCCAGAACAAGACGATCCGGGTTCCGATCCTCAAGCGGCCGGTCCGGCGATGGGGCAAAGTTTTGGTGTTAGTGGACGAGACGGTTCGTTCCCGGATCCAGTCCGAGTTGGATCAATTTCTCCGGGACTTAGCGGGGGATGGGTGGGAAGTACGAGTGGCTTCTGCTCCAAGGCATCCGGACCGAGCCTGGAGCTCCAGTCCGATTGATCCAGAATACCAACGTCGGCTGCGCCGGGTTCGATCCTTAATCCAGTCCGAAAAGCAGGGACTGCGTGCAATAATCCTCCTGGGACATGTCGTCATTCCATTTACCGGTGCAGGTGCCGAGGATGGACATCCGGAGCATTTTGGAGCCTGGCCAGCCGATGCCTACTACGGAGATCTAGACACGGAGTGGCCTGATCAAAAGATCGACACAGCCCGCATAAGGATCAGAATCCGATCTGGAATGCGGAAGAATGTTCCCGGCGATGGGAAATTTGACCCGATTACGGTCCGGGATCTTGTTCGGGCAACCGGTGAGAAAGAACCAGTTCTCGAAGCGGCGGTTGGTCGAATCGACTTTGCTAATCTCCCTTGCTTGGGTAGGGATGGGGAAATCAAAGCCCTACGCCAGTATCTTCGAAAAAATCATGCTTACCGAACCGGTCAATTGCAGTTTGCTCCAAAGATGCGAGTGGGGACTTTCTTTGGAAATCCCTGGCATCCGGCAGCTCGGGTGATCTATGCCAATGCCACGGCGATCGCCACACGGTTTTTCCCCGATCCGGAGGCTGCGGTCTCCTTCGGTACAGCCTTTCAATCGAACGACTCCGGATCCTATCTATGGGTTTTGATTGGAGGCTACGGTGGAGCCTCTGCTCTCCACAACAGCGCCAGGATGAATCGTATGTTTGGTATCCAGCGTTGCAGTTCCCAGGATTTGATCCAGCAGCCTCCCGGTGTTCAAGGCGCGTTCTATTTGTTGAAAGGGTCTTACTTTGGAGAGTGGACCGGGCGGGATAACTTCCTCCGAGCCTTGCTTGCGGCACCGGATCGGGCCTTGGCGGTGTTTTTCACGATGAGCGATCTGTGGCAATGGGCGCGGCCGGCTGCAGGCGAGCCGATCGGGACTGCGATGATCGACAGCGCCCGCGGGATGGCAGATCTTCGACTGCTTTATATTTTGGGGGATCCGACATTGAAGGCCTTTGTAGCGACGCCTCCCCGCAACGTGCAGATTCAAAGAACCTCCCAAGGCGTTCGAATTACCTGGCAAAGAGGATCTCCGGCAACAATCGGCTATTGCGTCGAACGTTCAGACCATGGTCCGTTAGGCCCTTGGCGATCGATCGGAGCAGATCGGATCCATTCTTCTTCCTTTGTCGACTCCAACCTACCGCAACGAGACACATGGTATCGGGTTCGGGCCATCGAACAGACGCAGAGTGGATCCGGGATATGGGAGAATGTAAGCTGCGGAGTCCTTGGCAAACCGTAACGTGGACGGCTGCTTGCCTTTCTTCCGTGCCGGACATCCTCGATCGGTTGCCCAGGAAAAAGAGCCATTTTCCCTAGAGCTTGTCCGAGAAAGGTATCAGTCCATTTTTATCTCGGCACGTTGGAAACAACGCGCCCTACCGCAACATGGCTTTCGGATGCCAAGGAAAGGTAGGGCGGCTTGTCCTCAAACCGCCGCGTGAAATTTCATTTCCCCTTTTCCCCGGCGCGTTGAGGACAACGCGCCCTACCTTGCGATTCCCTTTCGAATGCTCAGGGGCAGATAGGACGGCTTGTCTCAAACCGCCGCATGAAATTTCATTTTCCATTCTTCCGGCGCGCTGGGGACAGCGCGCCCTACCACACATGACCTTTCGGATGCCATTTGAAAGGTAGGGCGGTTTGTCCTCAAACCGCCGCAATCAATTTCGTTTTCCATTTTACGGCGCGATAGGGACATCGCGCCCTACCGGAAGAAAATTGGCGCGTCGGAACATCGTGCCCTACCCCATCGCTCTCGCGAAGAACATCCCCCTACCGTTGCAACACCGCCCGATAAAACCGCCGCGGCGTCTGCAACGCCTTAGGATCCACAATCCATCCTTCTACCTCCGTCGCATTCGTCACCGTCTGGAACGGCACCCAATGCCACAAATCCTCCGACCGCTCAATCCGGAACACCCCCGGCACACCCGTCCGCAACCCCATCGCAAACCCCTGCGGACCGAACCCGTACGGAATCAACAGCGGCCTCCCTTCCCACTCCCTATGGGCCATCGGCGGATCAAACGAAACCGTCACCCACTGATCATTCACCACATCATACAACGACACCTCCACATGCACCGTCCCTTGTCCCTTCCGCAGCGCCTCCGACACAAAATCCACCGTCACCCCGTCCATCTGGCCCGGATCCATCGACCGTTGCCATACCACATTCGTCCCTTCCGTCACCCCATCGGCCTGGATCACCCGTGCATCCGCAGGCAACGTAATCTTTACATTCATCATCACCTGCATCTCACACGGATTGACCACCTGCAGCCGCAACTGA
>CAZBKV010000205.1:0-5398 GCA_964492575.1 uncultured Verrucomicrobiota bacterium
AAAAGCCCCCGCCTTTTTCGAGTCCGCCTTCCGGGGTGGCCGGCCCGATCCAAGTCCCAACCCCCACTGAGGAAAAATGGCTGGCTGAATCCGAAACGGCTTCTTCTCCTTCTTCGGAATCCGGATCAACCTCGGCTTCTTCCATGACGACCGTTCCGTCTTCACCAGAACTATGGAATCCATAATCTCCACAAACGATCGGGCTCTCCGGCCGAAGCGCCCTCCTTGGAAACCTCTTCCAAGGCGGAAGCAAGAACGATGGGATTCCCAAACCGGAATCGCTTTATTGGAGGTCTTAGCGGCGTTGATCTTGTTTGTCGGGTCGGCGGCCTTGATTGGAGGCACCTTCCATCAAGCGGTCCAGCGTCTCCAACGTATGAAACTTCAAACCCAAGCCCTCTGTCTGGCCCAAAGCGTTCTAGATCAGATTGCCGCCGGTGTCCTCAGCCCCCAACCAGGAGCCATTCCCTCCATGGATCCTCCTTTCGATACCTGGACGGTGCAGCTCGACGTCCAACCCTACTCTTACGGTGTCGGCCCGATCAGTAGCCTTTCTCTCGTTCGGGTCACCGTACAGGATCCTTCCGGTCAAGTGACAGTGCAACTCAGCCGGATCTTTCTTACAGGGCAAAACCAGACTTATGCCCAACGGCTACCGTCCCTACCATCCTTTGCATGGTCCGGTCCATGAAATCCATCGTTTCCATCCGACGATCAACCCTCTCCCGGCAGGGATTCACGCTGCTGGAAATCCTACTGGCTGTCAGCATTGCCATGTTGCTTTTGTTTGTCGCCCTTTTTACCTATCGACAACTCGCCCTTCTCCGCTCCGCCCTTAATCAACAGCTCCAACAGATCCGGGAAGCCCGAGAATTCTTGGATGCCCTGGACCGAGAGCTCCATCAAGCCATATCGATCCAATCCTTTTCCGGCACCGATCATTCCTTACGATTTACCTGTATAGCTCCACTCTCCGTATCCAGTGATCCCTCCTTACCCCCCATCGGGGCCTGGCAATGGAACCTCTCCATCCCTCAAAACCAAGATGGGACCCCAGCCCCTGGACTGACCCTACAAGTGCGTCCGACGATCCAGGCCGTCCAAGAATCTCCCGACTCCACTTCTTCCGAAGCAAACCGAGTTCCTTCCACGCCTTCCCTTCCCGACTCCGGGCTTTTCTCCGGATGGCCCCAAACCCCCAACGAAACAGATACGATGGCCCTGGAAAACCTAAATTCCCCAAACGAAAGCCTGCTTTCCCCAAAGGTTTCGAGCGCTTTCACGGGCTGCACTTCCTGCCCGCCGGCAAGCTCTCTTTCAACTTTCCCTTCTGATTCTCAGCGTTTGATGCGTCAGTTCTACGTCCGCTTCCGCTATTGGGACAAAAGCGGCTGGAAGGATCAATGGAGCGGACCTACCCCCCCAGCTGGAATCGAAGTGACCATCAGTGACCAACCGTTGGATACCACAAGCGGATCATCCCTCACCTCCCTCCCATCCTCTTCTTCTCAAACAGAAGAAACGGGGTTTGTACTACGCCGGTTTATTGCAACGATTCAAACCGGATCTCAGCCGGGCTCCGAAACTAACGCCGAAGAAACCGCTTCCCTGACCGGTAGACTATGAACCACAAGATCACTCCACACCCAACCTCCTTCTACCGATCGAACGTCGCGGTTCGATCCCAAGCCGGGATCGTCCTCTTTGTGATCCTTGTGGTGATTCTCCTTACCTCCATGCTTGCCCTAAGCCTGCTCTACCTCATGAAAGCCGAGGCGACGGCCGAAGCTGCGGTCGAAGCCCGTGCCCAGGCCTGGAATACCATCCTCAGCGGTGTCGCTCGGGCTATGACAGTGGCTCAGGAGGCCATAGCCTATCAACAGGATAGCTGGCGTAAGAACCCGATGTCCCTCCAGCATCAACTGATGGATCAAATCGGCGGAGAAAACTGGTATTTTACCGTGTACGTGCCGGATCCGAATGAGGATAGTGGAATCCGATTCGGACTTAGCGACGAAGCCTCCCGCCTTCCCCTCTATACCGCCAACACTAACCAACTTATGCAAGTTACCGGCATGGATGCCGAATCTGCGGCTCGGCTGATCGAAGCGGTGCATGCGATGGTGGGATCCCCACCTCCCCCAGAAACCACGGGGGCGGAAAACGACGAAACCGCGTCGAGTGAATCCACCAACTCCTCGAACTCCTCCGGCCAACCTTTCGCCTCCCCAGCTCCGGGATCTGGACCGGATCGATCCCTTTCTCCTTTTGATTTTCCTCCGGATGCCGAGGATGAGATGACTCTATTATCACCCCCTTCTTCTCCGGAGAACGCGTTTCCTTCTCCCTTCGACCGCGAAGAATCCAATTCAGGAATTTACGGACCGGAGGAATCTTCCTCTCCATCCGATTCAACCCAAGCCCCTTCGTCGGAAGAGACGTCCGGGGTTCCTCAGGCCCGATATATTCCTCTGATTTGTCTCTGGGCCCGCGCCGGTCTGCCGGAAGAATGGTTGGAATCCCCTACCCGTCCCATCACCGCCGAAAATCTAGACCTCTCCCCCGAAGGGACCGCTTCTTCCTTTTCCATTCCATCCTCGCAGACCGCCTCTTTTCCCTTCGAAACTTCCGACTCAACCAGCTCCTGCACCAACCTGGCCAATCTACTCACCCCTTATACCTACGAACCTAACGTGGCTTCTGACGGCAGTCCTCGAATTAACCTCAACGATCCAAACCTCGACCTTGACTCCCTCGACTTACCAGCCCAGACCCGCGAGTTCCTCCGTACCATGCGGGAGGCAGGAAAGACCTTGCACGATCCGGCCGATCTCCTCGAGGCCGAAGAGACCTTTACCGACAAAAAAGGACGGGAACGAACCGTCCGTTCCGGGATCGGGAAGGAAGAATTACCAGATCTCCTGGATCGCTACACCACAACCGATGCCCCCTACTTGATCGGTCGCATCAACATCAACACCGCGCCGATCCCAGTCCTTATGACCTTAACCAACATGACCGAGGCATTGGCCGAACAGATCGTCCAAACCCGAGCCTCCCTGCTCCCGGATGAACGTCGAACCCCCGCTTGGCTCTACACCCGCGGAATCGTAGATGCCAACCTCTTCCGGCTCTGGGCCCCCCATCTGACCGCTCGAAGTTACCAGTTTCGATTCCGAATCGTCGCTTATTCGCTCCCGAATCAACGATTTGCCGTTGCTGAAGCTGTGATCGATCTGGCCAGCGGCCAACCCCGACTCCTGGCCCTTCGGGATCTTACTCGGCTCGGGTTCCCCTTCCCACTCCAAGTCTTAACTGGTCAAAGCGGATCCGAGCTGGCAGCGTCTCATTTTTGAGGAAAAGAAAACGATGGGAAAACGAACCGTCCAATCGAATGCCGCGAACCGACCGTTGGAGATCGATTTCCTCTCTCCAAACGGGCCTAAACGCCGGTTCCCAAAGCGATTCCTCACTTTGGACTTTGACGGGGCTTGGTTCCATGCGGCCGAGGTCCAAGTCCAAGGCGGACGGATCAAAATCGTCCGAGCCGAGAGTGTCTCCGCTGGAACCCCTCAATGGAACCCCATTCCCACCGTCGAACAATGGCAAGAGGGGCTCCGTCGTCTGGCCCAACGATTCCGCAGTTTACCTCGACAGGTCGTGTTGGCTTTCCCTCGATCCAAGGTCCTCCTCCGCACCCTGGAACTACCGGTGGCTCAGTCGTTGGACGAATTAACCGGTATGGTCCATCTCCAACTCATTCGGGACCTTCCTTTTCCACCAGAGGAAGCGCGGATCGATTATTGGATCGTCGGTACCACCCGCTCCTCTTCCTCATCCTCCTCCAATTCCCAACAGGCCTCGGAAGATTCGCCGCCGGACTCTTCCAAGCAAAAACAGGAGGAGTCCCTGCGAGTTCGGGTCCTTGCCGCTGTCGTTCGTCATCAAGATTACCAGCAATTCCTGGATACGGCCACCGAAGCTGGGTTGAAGATTGCCGCCGTTGGACTTCAATCCTGGGCTACCGCTCGGATTGCCAGTCACCTGGCCTCGCCAGAACATGCCGTCGCGGTCGTCTCCCTCCAACCCCATCAGGCCTTAATCGAAATCTTTTCCCAAGACCGCCTCCTTCTTAGCCGGGTTTGCCCTATCCGTCTAGAGCCCAAGCCGCTAGAATCTTCCGCCACCCTGGACCCTCTCTCCGATCCGGAAGCCCAAGCCTCACTGGAACCGATTCTGATCGAAATCCTTCGAACGCTCCATAGTTACGACGGCCTGGGATTGAACTTACCGGTAGCGACTCTCATCATTGCCGGAGCCACAGGATGGGAATCGGCGCTGGTCGCTCTTGCTGGACCCCGATTCCAAATCCCGGCGGTCCGACTCGATCTTGCCACCCTGTTCCCCGATTCCTCTTCACTCCACGACGCCACCCGCACCGGCGGCCATGTAGCCTACGGACTAGGACAGCTCGCCACTAGCGCGATCGCCCATTCCATCGACTTCCTCCATCCCAAAACCCCTCCTGTCCCGAAAGATAACAAACGACTCAAAGTCCTTCTGGTCCTGACCGCCTTTTCGTTCCTTCTTTTCGTTCTGGTCGGAGTCCGCACGTATCTGTTGATGCAAAAGCAGCGGCAGATGACCGAGCTGCGGCAACGCCTTACCCTGGCAACCCAAAACCTCCGTACCTACCAACTTGTCCAGCAACAGGTCCGGACGTTGCACACCTGGATGGCCCAATCGTATCCCTGGCTCGATTGCCTGGCCTTTCTTTCCGGACTCCTACCGCCCCCAGAAGACTTTTATGTCGCCTCCCTTACCTTGGGGCCGAACCGACAGATCGATCTGACCGCTCGGATCCGTGGTCCCGACGTCCTCCCCCGTCTCCAAGCCAACCTCCAGAAAGTCGGATTCCAACTCCGCCCGGCTGCTATGACCCCAAGCCTCGACCGATTCGGTTACCGGTTCCAGACCCGACTAAGCCTCACCGGACCGGCCCCATCCCGGCTTCTTACAAATTCTCCTCCCACACCCAAACCCAACCGCTCCTGGACCAACTGGATTTCTTTAAAACACCAACGCCAACAACAACGTCCGTCTTCCCGGACCGTCCCGCCATCAACTTCCCCTGCCTCACATAAACCACCCCAGAGTGCCCCTGGCTCAAAGCCAACGCCTTCCACCCCCGACCGCTCCTCCACTTTCCATCGGCCATCGACTGCAAAACCTCCGGTTTCAAAAAGACCTCCGGTTTCGAAATTTTCTCCTCCCCAACGTTCGAAATTTTCTCCTCCCCAACGGGTGCCCGGCTCCCAGCCGCCTAGAAAGAAGGAAACGGGAATCAGACCCTATCCAGTACCTACACCCCGACCCTACCCCAAGAAAACCCCTTCGG
>CAZBKV010000206.1:0-5381 GCA_964492575.1 uncultured Verrucomicrobiota bacterium
TTTAAGGAAGTGGGTGAAGAGGGAGCCAAGGCGGAGGAAGAGCTGGTTGAGCTTTGTAAGGCGCATGGGGTGCGGTTGATGGGTCCTAATTGTTTGGGGATCCTCAACACGCACCATAAGATGAACGCCACGTTTGCGCCGACGGTTCCTCCCAAAGGGGATATCTCGGTGATTTCTCAATCAGGTGCCCTATGTGTGGCTATTTTGGACTGGGCAGCGGAGCAGGGAGTCGGCTTGAGCAAGGTGATCAGCTTTGGGAACAAGGCGGATTTGGACGAGGTAGATTTTATCCAGGCTTTGGCGGCCGATGAACACACCAAGGTGATCACTGGCTATTTAGAGAACATTCAAGAGGGGCAGAAGTTCCTTCGTGTTGCCGAGGAAGCGGCTTCTCAAAAACCGGTAGTGATTTTGAAGGTTGGGGTCACCAAGGCGGGGGCCAAAGCGGCTTCTTCTCATACCGGTAGTTTGGCTGGCGAGGATATTGCCTACGGGGCGGCTTTTCGTCGGGCCGGGGTGATTCGCGCCGAAAACTTTGAGGCCCTGTTTGATTATTCCCTGGCTTTGGCCACTCAACCTTTGCCCAAAGGCTATCGGGTAGGGATTATCACCAATGCCGGTGGACCGGGCATCATGGCAGCCGATGCGGCGGAGTTACTGGATTTGCAGGTAGTGCCTACGAGTGAAGAGACTCGAAAGAAACTCCAGGAAGTCCTTCCTCCGGCGGCTGCGCTAGGGAATCCGGTGGATGTGATTGGGGATGCCGATCCGGACCGTTATATCAAGGCATTTGAGATCCTGCAGGACGATGAACAGATCGATGCCATCGTCGTGGTCGTGACGCCGCAGAACATGACCCAGCCGAGCGTGCTGGCGGATCGACTAGCCGAGGTTCACAAGAAGACCAAGCCGCTTTTGACAGTATTCATGGGGGGAGCAGAGGTTAAGGAGGCCAAAGCAAAACTCATGAAAGCCGGGATCCCCAACTATCCGGCGCCTCATCGGGCTATGGCGACATTGAAGGCTATGTGTGATTATGCGGCGTGGCGGCGTCGACCTCCGCGGGTAGTCGCTCGTTTCCCGGTCAATCGGCGGCGGGTGGATCGGGTGCTTCTTTGGCTCCAGCGCAGTGGCATTAGGCATGTTGGAGAGGTCGAGGCCAAGGAGATCTTGCGGGCTTATGATTTTAAGATTTTGGACGGCGGTTTGGCTACGACGGCGGATGAAGCGGTGGAAATTGCGAATCGAATCGGCTATCCCGTGGTTTTGAAGATTTCCTCGCCGGATATTATTCACAAATCAGATTTTGGTGGGGTGCGTCTCAACCTGGCGAACGCAGAGCAAGTTCGCGATGCGTTCGATCTGATGATGCTTCGTGTCCAACAAAAAGCTCCTCATGCCCATATCCGGGGAGCCTATGTGGAAAAAATGGGGCATCGGGGACGCGAAGTGATCCTGGGTATGACTCGAGATCCCCAGTTTGGGCCAATGTTGATGTTCGGACTGGGGGGAATTTTCGTAGAGGTGATGAAGGATGTGACCTTCCATCTTGCACCGGTCACCAAAGAAGAGGCGATGCAGATGTTGATGTCTACCCGTTCGTATGCCTTATTGCGGGGGGCGCGCGGGCAGGCTCCGGTGGATCTGGAGCAGATCGCGGTGGCGATTCAACGGATCAGTCAGCTCTCGACCGATTACCCGCAAATTCAGGAACTGGACATCAATCCCTTCATTGTCGGCGAAGTGGGGACCGAGGCCTATGTGGCCGATGCCCGTATGATTTTGTCTTTCCCGAAGAAGTAAGGGTTTAGCGACCATGAAACCGACCTACGATCCGAATTGGCAGGAGAAATACCGGTCTCAGATTGTCACAGCTGAGGAGGCGGTCAAACACATCCGACCCGGCCAACGTGTCTTTATTGGCACAGGCTGCGCGGAGCCGCTCCGGCTGGTTCGTGCCTTGACCCAACGGGCGGCAGAGCTGGCGGACACAGAGATTGTGCATTTGCTTACCTTTGGAGAGGCTCCTTATGCCCACAAAGAGATGGCCCAATACTTCCGGGTCAATAGCTTCTTCATCGCCGAAAACGTCCGGGGAATTATTCAGGAAGGGCTGGGGGATTATACGCCGATTCACCTTTCCGATCTCCCCCGTCTCTTTACCTCAGGCCGTTTACCTTTAGATGTGGCTTTGATTCAAGTCACCCCACCGGATGAACACGGCATGTGTAGCCTGGGGGTCTCGGTCGACATCGTCAAAAGCGCTGCCGAGAACGCCTCTCTCGTGATCGCCCAGGTCAACCCCAATATGCCTCGGACGTTGGGGGATTCATTCCTCCATGTCTACGAAATTGATATGTTGGTGCCGGTAGACGATCCTCTTATCGAGGTCGAGCCGGTGGAGATCAACGACACAATCCGGCAGATCGCAGAGAATGTGGCGGCTTTGATTGAAGACGGATCGACGGTGGAAGTCGGTATCGGCCGGATCCCACAGGCCCTTCTCCCTTTTCTCCGAGACAAGAAAGATCTCGGAATCCATACCGAGATGATCAGCGACGGGATTATCGACCTGGTTGAGTCCGGTGCGGTGACCGGTCTTCGAAAGACCCGAGATCGCGGAAAGATCGTCGCCAGTTTCTGCCTTGGGACCAAGCGCCTCTACGAGTACATCCATAATAACCCGAAATTTGCCTTCTATCCCACCGAGTACGTCAATGATCCAAACATCATCAGCCAGCAGCATAAGATGGTGGCGATTAATGTGGCCCTGGAAGTGGATCTAACCGGCCAGGTCTGCGCCGACTCTCTCGGAAGCAAGTTCTTTTCTGGTGTAGGCGGTCAGGTTGACTTCAATCGCGGCGCTTCCAAAGCCCCTGGCGGTAAAGCGATCATCGCTCTTCCTTCTACCGCACGGGGTGGCACTGTCTCCCGGATCGTCACGCGGCTTACTCCAGGGGCCGGCGTTGTGACGGCTCGAGCCGATGTTCATTACGTGGTCACCGAATACGGCGTGGCTTACCTTCATGGTAAGTCGGTTCAGGAACGGGCCTTAGCTTTGATCAGTATCGCCCATCCTAAATTCCGGGCCCAACTGGTCCGGGAAGCCATTGAGGCGAAGTACCTTTCTGCCAGCATGGCAGATATCGAAGGGAAGATTCATATCGGCCCGAAGGAGTTCCGTACCACGTATGTGCTGGAAGACGGCACGGCGGTCAACTTCCGTCCAATTCATCCGACCGACGAGCCCAAGATGCGGGACCTGTTCTACCGGCTTTCCGAGCAAACCATTTACTACCGTTTCATGAGTTACCTCAAGGTGATCCCGCGGAAGCAAATCCAAGACTTCGTCTACATCGACCACCGGAACGAGGTCACCATCGTCGGAACCTTACCGGCTCCGGATGGCGATGAAATTATCGCCGTCGGCAGTTACTACCTGGATCCTAAGACCAACCTGGCGGAGGTCGCTTTTGTGGTCAAAGACGAGTGGCAAAACAAAGGAATCGGAACCTTCCTCTTACAGTACCTTATCCGCATCGCCCGCCGGAACGGTATCCGGGGCTTCACCGCCGAGGTGTTGGTGGACAATAAACCGATGCAAGCGGTTTTGAACAAGAGTAACTGCAAAATCTCCACCGAAGTCCATGGCAATGTAATTAGCTATACACTGCTCTTTGAATAAACCAGACGGTCTTCCTGTTTGCTGGGAGGCGGCTTCGTACAAAGTCGCCTCTTTTTCTTTCTGACATCAGTCAAACAGCAGAACTATCCCAAGAGTCGGGGTGGAACACGTGGCCCTCCGGGCGCCGAATCAAAATGAATAGGAGTGTTGGATTGCGCCGGCGTGAGGATGAACCGCCTTGCCTGTCCCGGGAATTCTTTTTGAAGGGTCTGGATCGGACCGATACCCCCTTTTCCTCTAGCTCTTCGAAAAGAATCGGCAAGTTCGAAGCAATTTCTTCTTCCTCGAAGGTTCTTCGGAGGGGATAGCCTTGCAGTTCAGGATTGCCTTATTTGCACGATTCGACTTACCTTAAGTGCCAAAAGCATAAAAAGGAGAAGAAAAATGATGCGAACCTTACAGGCTTTTGGGATTGGGATCGGATTCCTCGCCTGGACGGCGACAAAAGGAATTGCCGCGGAACCTTGGGTGACTTATCAAGGAACCCACGGTCCTGGCGTGGGGAAAAAGATCGTTCTCCTTGCTGGAGACGAAGAATATCGTTCTGAAGAGGCTTTGCCGGCCCTGGCTCGAATCCTGGCCTATCGTCATGGGTTTACCTGTACGGTTCTGTTCTCCATCGATCCCCAAACCGGGTGTATCGACCCGAATAATCAGACCAACGTGCCAGGGCTCTTCCATCTACAAGACGCGGATCTTGTCGTCCTTTTCTGGCGGTTCCGGGAACTACCGGATCAGGATATGAAAGAATTTGTCGATTACCTCCTCTCCGGTCGACCGATTGTCGCCCTGCGGACGGCTACCCACGCCTTTGCCTATCGTCGAAATCGAAACAGTCCTTATGCTCGATTCGATTTTCGAAGCAAAACATGGCCTGGCGGATTCGGCCAGCAAGTCCTAGGAGAAACATGGGCTGGGCATCACGGCTGGCATGGACGTGAAAGTACGCGGGCCATTCCAAATCCCAAAATGAAAGATCATCCGATTCTGCGTTGTGTTCGCGATGTTTGGGTTCCCACAGATGTTTACCGCGTCGTCCATCTCCCCAAAGACGCTCAGGTTCTTCTTTATGGACAGGTCTTGCAGGGAATGAATCCAGATTCTCCACCGGTCAAAGGGAAGAAGAATCATCCTATGATGCCGGTGGCCTGGATCCGGTATTACAAAAACGAAGCCGGTCGGACGAATCGAATCTTTACCACCACGATGGGATCCGGAGTGGACTTACTAAATGAGGGGTTCCGACGTCTTTTGGTCAATGCCTGTTATTGGGCGTTAGGAATGGAGGATCAGATTCCAAAATGCGCCGATGTCCGTTTTGTCGGAGAATATAAACCGCACTTTTATGGATTTGGAAAGTTCGTCAAAGGGGTACGTCCTCAAGACCTCCGCCTTACCCCAGAACAAGTCCGAAAGCTGCTTTCCGAGGATTCCCAAAAGAAAACCCCAGGAGCTAAACAAAAATAAAAAGACCGAAAAAACAGAGTTTTATTCCTCTGGGGATTGAAAAGCGACGCTGAAAGCCCCTAGGGCTTGTCCGAAAAAGGCATCCGTCCATTTTTCTTATTTCGGCGCGTTGAGACAACGCACCCTATCGCAACATGGCTTTCGAATGCCAAGGAAAGGGTAGGGCGGTTTGTCCTCAAACCGCCGCATGAAATTTCATTTTCCCCTTTTCCCCGGCGCGCTGGGGACA
>CAZBKV010000207.1:0-5380 GCA_964492575.1 uncultured Verrucomicrobiota bacterium
GCGGGCCGTAGTGTTCAAATGGAGCGCCTTCTGGAAAACCGTTAGGATAGCGAGTGGGGATGTAGTAAGCGTCTAAAACGCGAGCTTTTTCGATTAGATCTTCCGGTACTTGCACTGTCTTAGGCAGTTCCTGAAGAAGACGGGTAAGGACATGGCCCCATGCCTCTTGCCGGAAATGAAGGTGGAGAGCTTTAATGGCTTTTTCTGCAGCTTGGTGACAAGCGAAACAGGCCCATTCATGACGTCCAGCACGGAAGGAATCTTCTGCTTGTTCTAGATCCCGTTCGGCTTGGCGGTACCAATCGGAGGAACGATTCATTTATGTTTTCTTTTCGACGGCCTGGGGACATACAGCCCTAATGATAGCCAGAGGGCCAGTGAATTGCCTTCTAGAAATCGATCTTTTAAACCAACAACATCCGCATCGGTTGGAGTTGGCAGGTGAAGGGGTTGAGGACAAGGCCTAGGATTTTGAGGGTAACGGTGCCCAGCAAAGGTTCGTCGTTAGATTTGCCGAGGATTACGGGTGTATGGGCTTCGCCGTAGGGGAGTTTGATGTAGCATTCGGAGATGTTGCGTTCGATCGTGGTTCCATCGGCTAAAGTGAACTGATGGGTTCGTTTGGGCTGTAGTCCCAAGGTTTTCCAGATGGTTTCCGGAAGAAGGGTGTAGGTAGCACCGCTATCGACGAGAAAGCGAAGGGATGCGTTTTTGCCGGTAGGACCGATGACTTCTCCTTCGATGTAGGTTAAACCCATGTGGTTGTTTTGGTTTAGGCTTCGCCCTCGTCAGTTCGCATGGCCCAGGTGGGCGCGTTACGAACTGCGTGTAGAGACGGCACTGTTGCCCAACTGTTCAATTTGTTTTGAACGAATAGTTTAGTTGCCTTCGGAAGGCAAGCGAAAAATTGCGGCTGAATGAAAAATTTTGGGGAAACGCGAAGAGGGAGGGAACGAAGATCAATGAAGAAGGGATAAGGCCAATAAGGCAACAATGGCGGTGAGGAATTGGAGAGGAAGGCCGATGCGGAGATAGTCTTTGAATTTGTATCCTCCGGGGCCATAGACCATGAGGTTTGTTTGATAACTGATTGGGGTTGCAAAGCCTGCAGAGGAAGCGACAGCGGTAAGAATGGCCAGTTTTTGTGGGGGAAGCCCAAGTTTTGTTCCTGTAGTTAGAATAATCGGAAACATGTTTGCTCTTGAACGGCAGTTATGGTTCCAAAGCAGAGAGCTTCTTTTGGTTTGGGAGGGGGCTCTTATGAGTGCAGCTCTGTTATTGTTAGAGCTACTACCTAAGAAGACCCACCAGGATTTTGGCAAAAAGGTTTTCTATTCCCCGATCGAGGGTGGGAGGGGCATGCGGATCATGGTTTGGGGGATTTGAGGGGCTGTCTCCGGCCAACGGACTACGGTACCGTCGATTCCGACGGCTTCTACGTAGTATTCCAGATCCTCATGTGCGGTAGCTAATGGGGGAAACTGGGCACGGTACACGCCCCGGTTGATGGGTTCGGCAGGGATCTTTTGATACATCCCTCGCCCCATCCGGCGCCAATAGACTGTGACGGAACGGGGCATGGTTTGAGAAAGGACCAAGATTCGTAAGGTCAGAGGTTCTGCGGGACCATAACTTGTCCGAGCCTCTGGGACAAAGACCCTCATTGGTCCTTCGTACCGCATCGGGATTCGAGCATCCGGAGGCAAGGGTTTGCCTAGCCAGGACTGGATTTCTTTCATTGGCTGGTCGAGGACGTTCGGTCGAATATGCTGTTCCCAATTGGCGATAGTGCCGAGTCCACCGGTGGTACTCACAGAAGCCAGAAGGTGCTGATGGACTTCTTTCCACACCTGGAGTAGGGCTTTCCAACGCGGTAGAATGTTTTGTTCGGTAAGGGTGGCTCGCTGATCTGCAGGAGCTTTTCGAACTGCGTCCATGGCCTGGATCAATTCATACCAGACGCAACGTAGATGGGCCATGGCTCGAAGGTAACGGAACGATTCCAGCCAATAATGGAACCGGGCGCGATTCCCTTGCCCTTTGACTTTGGGGGCGAGGGCTTCCAGCCACGAGACAAACTCGTATTGGGGAGCGACTTCTTCCCAAGGTCGTGGATCCGGTCGCAGTCCTCCGGGACCCCGAACCCAGGCAGCCGGGCGTGGGAGCCGACCGTCCAGCTCGGCAAAGATTTTGCCTACCTCTGGGCCTACCTCCGGGCCGAAACTCGTGGTGGCCCAATCGATATAGAAATCTTCGCTCGGCACAAATCGGTCCCTCTGCCAGCCTTCTGGCCAATCGCCCAAGTAATCCCGCCATGGACTACCGCCACAGTTGATTTTCCAGGGTCGTCCTGGGCCTTCCGCCACGATACCGGCAATGCAGGGGTATTCGACGATGGGGACAAATTCAATGGAGAGCCATCCGTTGGTAACCAGGATGTTGTCAAAGGTCAAATCCAGGGCATGGTCTTTGCCGACGCGTTGATAAATGTCGAGTCGATCTACGACCGGTCGACCCTGGATCTTTACCCCGAAGACCCGTTTACCAGGCTGGTTATAGAAAGGTTCGCAGAACTTCAGGGTCACGCGCCATCGGCCGTTGGCGACGGCCAGGTAGTAACCTTGGAAATTGTAGCGGACGGTTTGGTAAATCGGGTCTTCGTCCGTCCCGGCAATTTCATGGGTTGGGAAGACACTGATTCGGCCGCCTAGGGGACCGGAGCGAGCCGGAAGCGGAACGGCTTCGAATGGGGTAGGGTTCCAACCGCTTTGATCCCATGCGGCTTCGGCCAGGGCGGCTACGTTGGGGCTTACGGCTCGGGTGCGCCAGTGGATCCCAATCAGGCCGGTGCAACCGTAACGCCGGGCATCGGCTGCGTCTTTGCGCATTCGTCCTACCCAAAGCTGGGGCATAGTCAGGCCTGGATCATCCTCTAGCCATGGAATGGCCCATTTCGGATGACCGGAGATTTCCGCATAGGCCGGATCGACAGGATCCATTCCGACCTGGCGGTTCAGGCTACTGATGGCCACATCGGAGGGGAGAAGCCGTCCGAATTTCGCCCGGTCTTCCTGGGGTCCCAGAACCCAACCACAGGTGGCAAGATGAAACGGTGCCTCGGTTCGACGCAGGGCCTCCAGGGCAATCCCGATATCTTCCAAAACATTCAGAACGTCCTGTTCGGTATTTCCCTGCCAGGTCCACCCTTCGGTGGTCCAAAGCCAGTAGTAGTCGATGGGATAGGTTTGTTGGATGCGGTGGAAGATGCCTTCGTAAATCCGGCGGCGGGTTTTCCGGTCCTTGGGATCGAGTCCAAGGGCTTGAAGATGTTGTTGGAGGGCTTTTGGAAGGAGGAGTGGGGTCTGGGTACCGACACAGGTTTGAATGCCCAGCTTATGGGCGTAACGGAAGACGGCGTTCAGTAGCTGACCGGCCCTTTGAAAGAGTTCCTGGCATTGCTGAGGGGTTTTGGGGCGGGGACAAAGGCCTTGCATTACTTCGCTTCCGTAGGTGTCCCGGTCAAACAACTGTCCGCTCCCGCAACTGTATTCGGAAGTCTTTCGCGGTGCATATCCCCAGTTACCGCGCAGCGTATTGAAGTAGCTGGCGGGATAGGCGGTTTTGACCTGGCCATAGGGGCCGACATCTTCCGGCAGACCGATCCAGACCGTGGGTTCTGCGTTGGGATGGCCTTCTGGATAGGTATGGAGGCCGATGAAATTCATGCCCAGTTTGGGAAGCTGAGCCACGACGGCGAGATACCCGTCCCGGTTCCACCAATCCGGACCTTCTGGAAAATCGTGGTAAGGTAAGATCCCGCGTATCTCGAACAAGGGCATTCGCGGTTCATCCAGGATCGGGATTTCCGGATCGATCCGTTTATCCGGGATCACGTCCCCGTGGAGATAGAACCGCACGCCCAGATGGTAGGCATAACGGTAGGCCCCGTAGAGGCACCCCACTGGATCACCCCCGGCGATCACACCGATCCGTCGATCGTTTCGGATCAGAGTTTTTAGCCAATATTCCTGTGGGCCGAGGGTGGAAAGGGCCAAGCGGGTGGCTTCATCTTCCGTTGCAAAGAGCCACTGGAGCAGATCGGAGTCTTTGGTTCCCACGACTAATGCCCCGCCGGCCGGGATCCGGCGTAACTGTTTGGCTGTATGAATCGTGGTGAGTTGTCCGGTTCGGAGATAGAGATAGCGTCGCAATTCTCGTGCTGCAAAGTGTTCCAACCCAGTGGCCTTGGGAGAAAGGAAGATCTGGGGCAAAGGAGTTTGTGGATTGGATGCTGCCTTGGGAGAAGGATATTCGCTCCAGATCAATCCCAACAGCCAAATCCAAATCCATCCCGTTAACCACGTCCGTTTGTTGTATGATCTCATGGCTTTATTCCATAGATTTTATTTGGCCCGACTTGGGGCTATTTTATTGCCGTTTTCCGATTTTCCTCTCTGCTAACCTCCCCCTTCGGCCCGTTTGCCAAGCCATCCGACAGATTCGTTTGATTTCCTAAATCGACTATCCCCACCGGGATAAGGGAATCAAGTCTTTTACCGTCCTTCTTTCCCAAACGATGGCATCAGTCAAACAATTGCCCGGAGGCAAAGCAAAGAAATTTTGGGCAGGGTGCATGGTCCTTAGCGTGCTGAAATCAAAAACGATTGGTGTCCATCAAATTTTTGCCCCTAAAGGGACAAGAGGTAAGGCGAGCTATCCCCAGGCCGCCGCAAATTATTTGTTTTCCTGTTTCGGCGCGCTGAGGACAGCGCGCCCTACCTTTCAATTCCCCTTTCGAATGCCCAGGGGTAGGGCGGCTTGTCCTCAAGCCGCCGCATGAAATTTCATTTCCCCCCTTTCCCCGGCGCGTTGGGACAACGCGCCCTACCTATTCCCCATCGACCCTCGGCGCGCTGAGGACAGCGCGCCCTACCGCAACATGGCTTTCGGATGCCCGGGGGTAGGTAACAAATCCTCTTCTGTCTCTCTCAGAAAAACCAATAACTAATGAATTCCAGGAAAAGAGCTTTTAGGCCACAGCGATTTCGGCATGCTCTGGGGCTTTGCTTTGGAGAAGATCCAGAAAACGTCGCATGGCCAAGGAGAGGATCTTATTCTTCTTGTACAGGGCTGCGATCGGCCGTTTAGGAAGTCCGCCCGCCACCGGCAAGGCCACAAGCGTCCCTTTCTCCACCTCCTGTTTCACTGTGGCCCGTGGAACGATCGAAATCCCGGCATTGATCTCCACGGCTCGTTTGACCGTCTCCACGTTGTCGAATTCCATGACTGGAACGACGCTGACCCCGTGCTCTCGGAAAATCTTATCCAACGCCTTCCGGGTTGGAATATCGGGCTCAAAGGCCACAAATCGCTGGCCTAC
>CAZBKV010000208.1:0-4279 GCA_964492575.1 uncultured Verrucomicrobiota bacterium
AGATCGCCCCCATGCATATGGGGAAGAAAAGTTCCATGTGGCCTAAGAGTTGGCAACCTAAATGGCAATCGCCTTGCATCAAGTTCTCCTCACCCAGCAGATTCAAGAACAGGCCTTGCTTCTAGAACAGCGAGTTCGAGAACGAACACGGGAATTGGAAGAAGCCAATCAACAGTTAGAAGCCTTTACGTATAGTGTTAGTTTTTCAGGTGTTGGTTTTTCCTACGATTTGCAGTCCCCTGCAACACATAGCAGGCTTTGCTCAGGCTTTAAAGGAAGACTATTCCGATCGATTGGATAAGATAGGACAGGATTATTTACATCGAATCACGGAAGCCGCTATTCATATAGATGAACTAATCCAAGACCTCCTCACCCACAGCCGCCGGCAACGCCTTCAGGTCAATTTACATCCAACCCCTCGGCAAAGAGTGTTAGACCAAGCCCTTCAAATCCTAGAGAGAAATCCTCAACCGAAATGCCATAATCCATATTAAACAACCTATACCTCAGGTCTTAGGCGAAGAAATATTGCTAAAACAGATCTTTGTGAATTTAATCAGCAATGCCACTGAGTTTGCCCCTCCTGACCAGCAACCCTGAGGCCTACATTCGCCCAGAATGGATGGAAAGAGAAGTACGAATTGGGGTGATAATGGAGTCGGAATCCACCTGAGCATTCCAAGAAGATCTTTCATAGGAACGGTTGCATAGTCGCGAGCAATACCCAGGGACTGGTTTAAGCCTTGCAATTGTGGCCCAAGCAATGAAAAATCAGGCGGACAAGATGGAGTGGTTTCGAAACCAGGCAAAGGAAGTCGGTTCTAGATTCAGTTGTCAAGAACCGAAAAAGAAGATACAACATCCCAAAACAAATGCTGAAAAAGGTCTCCTTATGATGGATAGGGAAGTGTCCATTCTTCCTGTTTTGCCGGTAGAGGACGAAGAAGGAGACGTACTCCTTATTCGCAGGTCCTTTCAAAAAGCACAGGTTCCCAATCCCATCACCCATGTTCCCGATGGAGAAAAGGCCGTTGCCTACCTTGGAGGGGTTGAGGAATACGCCGATCGCCAGCGGTTCCCTCTCCCCATTCTGGTATTATTGGACTTAAAGCTACCCCGGCGGTTGGGGCTTGAGGTTTTGGCCTGGCGGGGTCAACAGCCTTGGATTCGAAGGATTTCCGCGATCGTTATAACTTCCTCCCAACAACACCCCAAAGCCCAACAAACCTATGACCTAGGAGCTAATTCCTACCCCCTAAAACCCGTCCAACCTAGCACATCCTTAAGATGATTTACAATCTAGCGACTTACTGGTTAAAATGAATCCGCTGTCTTTCAAACAACAGAAAAGAAACCTTTGTTATTAGATCAAACTTAAAAACAGGCTGGTAAAGACCTACATGCTACGAATTGGACTCATTGATGACGAACCGAATGCCCGACTCTTAGTTACCCGAATTCTGTTAAAAGAGTTCGGAAAGGTCGACATCGTTCACAAACCTTCAACAGTTCCAAGAAGCCCTCCACAACCATAAACTAGACCTTGTCATTACCGATTACCGCCTTCGCTGGGCCAACGGCCTGGAACTAATCCGACAACTCCGAAAGGTCCTCCCCCACCTCCCCATCATTATGTTCACCGCCAACGGGTCAGAGGAAATCGCCGTAGAAGCTATGAAACAGGGGGCGGACGATTACGTCGTCAAAACCCCTCAACATTTGGATCAACTCGGAGCCTCCGTCCGACAGGCCCTCCGACGCGCCGCCGAACGCCGCCGCACCCGCGCTCTGGAAGAAAAATATCAACGACTGTTCCAAGACTCCCCCATCGGACTGTTTTTGGCAGATGAGACCGGCCAATTCCTAGAACTCAATCCCACAGGACGTCAAATCCTAGGGGTAAAAAAAGATCTGCCCCTCCCTCCAGATCTTTCTCTCCCAAAGCTCCTTCCCGATCAGTGGCCCCAACTAGTCTCTCAACTGCTCCACTCACCCTCTCCAGTCCACTGCGAAGTCGACTGCAAAGGTCCAGAGAAAGCCCCTCACCGCTTACGATTTCATATCCGTTCCATCCATGTCCCCAATACCCCCCACACCTTCCTAGAAGGAGCCTTCGAAGATGTAACCACAGAGACAGAGGCCCTTCTCCGGGAGAAAATCCTCGCAGAAATTGCTTTAAAAGCACTCCACCGCCCCCCTGGCTCAGGTCCCGCTCCTATCTTCGCTCCTTTTATGGAAAAAATCGGGCTCGAAGAAGCCCACCTCTGGGTCTTTTCCAAACAAGAACAAATCCCCCGTTTTGTCCTCTGTTACGCAGCAGCCCAAATCAAAGACAAAACAGAAAAACTCCCCCAGCAAATTCAACACTGGCTCCAGAAAAGCCTCTCTCCCTCTCAGCCGCACCCATGGCAACTCTGTAATTGGTTATCGGAAGCCCTCCAAAAACAGACCCCTATCCTTCTCCCCAACGAAACCCAACCACGCCCCAACATCTGCCCTTTTCAAACATTCGGATTTTATCCTCGCGTCCTCTTTGCCATCGAACTCCAGGAAGGAGTCCAAGCAATCCTAGAATTAACCAGTCGCAAACCTCCCTCCTGGACAGAGTTCGAAAAACCACTCATCCTCGAAACCCTTCCGGCCTTGGCCGGAGTCCTGCGAAACTGGTGGTACGAAGAACAACTCCAGCAAACCAAAAAACGACTGGAAGAGCGAAATCAACAACTAGAAATGCTCCATGTGCTCGCCAATCGGGTTGCTCAAGCAGAGACATTCCCCGATTTACCCCGCCTTGCATTCTGCGTATTGAGCCAATACGTCCCTTCTGCCGCTTTAGGACTCCTTGTAACCCGCCCTTACACAGGCCCCGAGGTCTTTCTTGCAGCCTCAGAAACAGTCTCTCCTGCTCAACAAAAAGAAATAAAGCAGCTCCTCCTCCAAGCATACCAACAATCTCAAAACCCAGCCAAAAAAGACCAAGCTTACACTTCTCTCTCAAACGCCTTGCATAAACGCGGCTGGTTCCTCTTCCCTACCGACCAAGAAGAAGGACTCCAGGACAAGTTCCTTTTATTCGTCGCTATGAAGCCGGGGTTCTCTATCCACCCCGACGTCTACCACGCTCTGCAAGCCGCTGGCTCGGAGATCCTTATGGCCGCTAAACGAATCCTTGCAGAACAAGAAGCTGAACGACGCCGACTTAGCGACCTCCTCTACTCCCTCCCCGAAGGCGTAGTGGTTCTAGATCGCGAAAATCGTATCCTCGTATTAAATCGAATGGCACAAGACTACCTCAAAGCCCTGAGCTGTCCATCCGAAGAAGGAACCCCCATCCACCAAATCGGTCCATTCTCCCTCAACTCCCTCCTCTCTGCTAACAATCATGTCAATTGGAAAACAATCCGTATCGATGGCATCCATCCCCGAACCTTCCAATGCGCCGTAGTCCCTATAGAAGCCATGCCCGGCGAACAAGGTCGACTGATCGTTATCCGAGACATCACCGAAGAAGAAATGAGACAACGCCAAGCCGAAGAACAGAACCGCTTGGCTAGCGTAGGACAACTTGCCGCAGGAATCGCTCACGACTTCAATAACCTTCTAACCCCGATCCTAGGCTATACCGAACTATTCGAACATCGAACCGATATCCCCCAAGACGTAGCCGAGGGCTTAAAAGCCATCCGAAACCAAGCCCTCCAGGCCGCAGATCTAGTCCGGCGGATTTTAGATTTTGGTCGTCGCCGCGTAGAAACAAAACAGTTATTCGAAATTGTCCCTGTAATCCAAGAGGGCGTGAAACTCTTAGAACGCACCTTCCCTTCTAATATCAAAATATACCAATGCTACCCAGAAAAATCCCCCATCATTGAAGGAAGCCCCAGCGCAATCCAACAAGTCTTAACCAACCTTGCCCTCAACGCCCGCGATGCCATGCCTTCAGGCGGAGAACTCTCCATTGAAATATCCACACTCCATATCAAGCCCACCGATACCCCACCAATCCAAGACATGCCGGCAGGAGAATGGGTCCTCTGGCGCATCTCAGATACAGGCTGCGGCATCCCCCCAGAACACCTCCCTTCCATCTTCGAACCATTCTTCACCACCCGCGCAGCAGAAGGAGGAACCGGCCTCGGTCTCTCTCAAGTATACGGAATTGTCCATCAACATAATGGTTTTATCGATGTAAAATCCGAAGTCGGAAAAGGAACCACCTTCACAATCTATCTCCCAATCGCTAAAGGAAACGCAAAGCATCCCTCTAATACTCAAC
>CAZBKV010000208.1:4289-5358 GCA_964492575.1 uncultured Verrucomicrobiota bacterium
GTTCAAAGAATATAAAGGTCAGATCGATCTCCTTTTGACCGATTGGATTATGCCAAACCTCGGTGGCAAAAACCTTATCGAATCCTTACGCGCATTGAATCCCCAACTAAAAGTAATCGTAATTAGCGGCTATCCTCTTAAAGATACACCGGAAGCAAAAGAATTAAAAATCGACGCATGGATCGACAAACCTCCCACCACTGCCCAACTCAAATCCACCATCTCTAAAGTACTCGAAGACAAAAATAAAAATCCCTAACCCCCACTCAGTGTCACCCAGAAGCCATAGCAAAACTCCAAATTTAAAACTTCGTCATTGATAATTAAATCAATAGAAACAAATACGAAACAAAAGCATTAGCATAAAAACACCCCCTCCCAGAAAAGAAAAGCCGCCATCATAAGATGGCGGCAATATTCAAAACAACACCCAAGATTGCCAGCTTATAACTAAACCTTTACTAAAAACAAAATTTTATTTACTTACCCCCCTTCTTCCTCCCTCGCCTCTCAACCCCAACCATAGCCCTATATATTCCGCTCCTTTTCTCCCACCACTCTATACCAAAATCTGCCCCACACCCAGGCTCACCTCCGGCAAAAGCTTCAGCCTCACTTCTTCCTCTCCCAAGACCTCCCTCACCTCCCAATATCGCCCCTCCTTTGGCTCCCGATAAACCTCTACCTGATTCCTTTCCAAATCCACTAACCAAACCTCCACAATCCCATACCGGGCATACAACGGCACTTTCACCTCCCGATCATACTCCGCCGAGCTCTCTGCTACCTCAATCACCAATAGCACATCCCCCGGCCCTGGATGCCCCGACGCATAATAATCCTTTCTCGGACGTAACAACACCAAATCCGGCTGCGGCTCGGAACGATCCCCTAAACGAATCGGGCTTTGCACTCGCACAATCGCCCTCCCCTTTACCTTATCCATCAAATTCTGCAAAAGCCGATCTACACACGCCGCATGCCGACTCCCAATCGGACTCATCTGAACGATCTCCCCCTCAATCAGCTCCACCCGATCGTCTTCCCCCAAAATCCCCGCCTCCCCCAT
>CAZBKV010000209.1:0-5348 GCA_964492575.1 uncultured Verrucomicrobiota bacterium
CCCCTGCCGCTACCAACCCCGCCATGGCTCTCCTTCAAAAAGTAGGCCGCTTTTATGGCTCCCTCACCGGCTACCGTTGTACCCTCCACTTTCACGCCGAACAAAAACAGGGCAACCAAACCCAAATCATCAACCAATCCTATCTGCTGGCATTCCAGCGCCCGAACCGGCTCCTCCTGCGCCCCGTTCAGACGAATTTGACAGAAGGGCTCGTTCTGGCCTGTGATGGCACGAATCTTTTGACCTATGTGCCCGCAGCAAAGGTCTACGAAGTCAAATCTGCTCCCAAAGAAATCGATGGGCTCCCGGGACGATCCGCCCAACGCCTTCGAGCCCAAACTCCACTTCTAGGCCTTGTCGATACGCTCCTCAAGAAAGACATGGCAGCGGACTTCTCGCAAGGGGTTCTCGCCGGAGAAATCTTGGGGACAGAAAAACTCAAAGGGCAATCGGTCATCCATGCTTGTTATAAGCAATCCGAAATCAATTGGGAATTGTGGGCTGCTACAGGGGACCAGCCGTGGATCCTTCAAACCCGGGTGGATATGGCCCCGTTGATTGCACAAACTGCAAAAGAATTGGAAGCCCAAGGAAACCCGATGGCTGAGAAAATTCGACAGTCTAGCTTGATCTTGACCTTTACCTTTACTAACTGGGTGGCCAATCCGCAATTTTCGGCCGATACCTTTGTCTTTAGCCCACCTTCCAGCGCCCAAAAGGTTGATTCTCTTTTCCAGGAACAGCCCTGGGAAAAACTCATCGGACAACCGGCTCCAAAATTCCAACTTGATCTCCTAGACGGAGGGAAATTGATGCTCGCCGACCATTTAGGAAAACATGTGGTAGTGCTAGACTTCTGGGCAAGTTGGTGCGGCCCCTGTCGTCAAGCTATGCCGTTAGTGGCAAAGGCAGCCTCCGCCTTCCAACACAAAGGGGTCGTTTTTTACGCGGTTAATCTACGAGAAAGCCCGTCTCAAATTCGTACTTTCCTAAAACAACTAAACTTAAACATTCCGGTTGCAATGGACCGAGACGGCAAAGTGGCCGATCTCTATGGAGTGACTGGAATCCCACAAACCGTGGTCATTGATAAAAGTGGGAAGATCTATAACATCCATGTAGGATATCGGCCTGACATCGAGCTACTTCTCAAAGTCGAGTTACGGAAGCTTACCTCGGTTCCTACTGCCCAAACCCCGTAAAGAACCTTTTTTGGGGGCCAGAAGTTCCCTGAGGGAGTTCCTAAATCAAGCAGGGCGCCCAGAAAGTGCCTTTCTTCTTTGATGCGATTCGCTTCCATATTCGGCAGTTCGGTAGAAAGCCCTCCCAGGGACATGCCAACCTTTCAGCCCCGGCCTTTCTTAATTTTGGAAAAACTCTAAGGCGACGGGGATTGTGCAGGAGCAAGGGGAGCTATTCGTACTACAAAAGCAGGAAAAAAGACATCGGGCAACGACGGCCCCCCCACGTCATGAGGACTGCCCTAACAAGGTAGAGCCTGTCTGAAAAAGGTATCGGGTCAATTTTTGCGGCGGCCTGGGAACAAGCCATTCTATCTGTTTTCTTTGCTTCCTTAAGAACCTCATCACAGGAAGAAAGTTGACTGATTCTGGGCGAGATTGTCTGGATTTCCCCTTTCCTCTGACGGCTCTGGAGTGCTTTTGTTTGTTGACATCCAAGGGATAGTTCGGTGTAGTGGAAGTATGCGTACCAATCGAGGATTGAATCGTCGTGAGTTCCTGCGCCGTTCGTTGACCGGTGCAGCCGTGTTGTCCACTCCATGGATTATCCCGTCCAGTGCGTTGGGAGCGGATGGTCGGGTGGCTCCGAGCGAACGGATTGTGATGGGAGCGATTGGGTTGGGAGGACGGGGTCGATACGATTTGCAGACGTTTTTGAACAATCCGGATGTGCAGGTGGTGGCGGTTTGTGATGTGTGGCGGCCGCGCCGGGAACAAGGGAAGCGGATTGTGGATCGGAAGTATGGGAATCAGGACTGCAAGACGTATCGGGATCTGCGTGAGCTGCTGGCGCGGCCGGATATTGATGCGGTGTTAATTGCCACCGGGGACAATTGGCATTCGATGGCGTCAATTCTGGCAGCTCGGGCCGGGAAGGATATTTATTGTGAGAAACCGCTGAGCGTAACGATCGCCGAGAGCCGGGCGGTGGTTGAAGCGATGCGGGCTCATGGTCGGATTTTCCAGTGTGGGACCCAGCGGCGGAGCATTCCGCGGTTTCGGTTTGCGGTGGAGTTGGCTCGAAGCGGTGCGTTGGGTGAGTTGAAGGAACTGCATGCGGAGAAGGCGCCGATGCGGGTGGAGTATTATCGGAAGGTTTTGCCGCCGGAGCCGGAACCGCCGAAGGAGGAGTTTGATTGGGACATGTGGCTGGGACCGGCGGCGTGGCGGCCGTACAATCATCTGTATCCGACGCGAGGGTTCTGGGCTGCTCATTTAGATTTCTCCGGTGGGGCGATTACGGAGTGGGGAAGTCATACGGCCGATCTATGCCAATGGGCAGCGGATGCGGATGACACCGGTCCGGTTGAGTTTGAGCCCTGGAACGGCACAGTGGTGGCGCATTATGCCAATGGGATCAAACTGGTGTTTGTGAAGGGCAAATGGCCACTGCATGTGAAATTTATTGGAACGAAGGGGTCGGTGTATGTGGATGATGATGGGAATCTGGTGACGGATCCGCCAAGTTTGCGGGCACAACGCAAGTTCGGCAAAGGATATCCGGCCAATAATCATATTCGGAACTTTTTGGATTGTGTGAAGACGCGGCGGCGGCCGACTTCTCCGGCAGAGGTGGTGCATCGGTCGATTACGGTCTGTCACTGTGCCAACATCTGCCGGTTGTTGGGGCGACCGTTGCGATGGGATCCGCAGAAAGAGGAATTTGTGGGGGATGAGGAAGCGAATCGGATGCGGCGTCGGGCCATGCGGGTTCCGTGGCAGTTGTAGAAAAGGAATTGGAAATGTTTTTGAGAAAACCAACCTGTGAAAAGAAGGAGGGAAGGACCATGTTACGAAAGAAGGTTCTCGTAGGTCTTTGGGCTGCGGCGGTGTTATGGGGAACGGCGTTTGCGGCCCAGCAACTCAGTTTGGATGAGGCCTTACGGCAGTTGCCGAAGATTCAGTATGGGACCGGTCAAGAGGTCCGGGACAGGCTGGATCTGGCGGTGGCCCGTGCCGGGAAAGATCCGGCTTTACGGCGACGATTGGAACGGGTGTTTATCCATGTGATTGAGTCGGACGCAACCACGGCGGCCAAGGATTATGCCTGTCGGGGGTTACAGTTGGTTGGAAGCAAGAAGGCGATTCCGGCATTGGTGAGTCTTCTGTCGGATCCGCATTTGGATACGCTGGCCCGGACGGCGTTGGAGGCGATGCCGTATGATGAAGTAGATCGGGCTCTACGGAAGGCGCTTCCTCGACTTCACGGGCCTCAGTTAGCCGGGGCGATTGTTTCCATTGGTGTGCGTGAGGATCCATTAGCAGTTTGGACTCTGAAGCCTTACCTTGACGCAAAGGATCCGTTAGTGGCTGCGGCAACGGCTCGTGCTCTGGGCAAGATTGCCACGCGGGAAGCTGTGGATGCTTTGTTGGGGCATCTGTGGAGCGCAAAAGGCGCGGTTCAGGATGCGGTGCAGCAAGGTTGTTTAGAGGCGGCAGAGCGGCTGCTTCGGAAGGGTCGGTCGCGACTGGCTGCGCGAATTTACCATACGTTGGAGAGAGCCAAGTTAAGTCCGGATCGGCAAGAGGCCGTTTTTGTCGGGCTTCTTCGGGCGGAGCCGGATCAGGCACCGACTCGAATTTTGAAGGCCTTTCAGAGTGGTTCTGCCACAGAACAAGGGTGGGCAGCACGCTGGTTAGTGGAAGGACCTTGGCACCGGATTCCGCAAGAGATCTTATACGTATTTCAGCGATTGAGCCCTCAAGCCAAGGTGAAGGTGCTATGGGCAATTCAGATGCGAAAGGATGGAACGGCCTATCCATTGGTTCGCGACACTGCAAACCGTGGTCCGGAGTCGGTCCAAGTCGCAGCTATTGAGGCTTTAAGTGCGATTGGGACCGCGGCGGATGTCCCGTTCCTGGCCGACCGCCTCAGCGACTCTTCTCCGGCCGTAGCTCAGGCTGCGTGGAAGGCCCTGGTAGCCCTTTCTGGCCCAGGAGTAGAAGAGCAAATCTTTGCGGTAGCGAAGAAGGAAAGTGGCGAGAAAGCGGCTCGATTGATTCAAGCCCTCCAGCAACGCGGGGCACAGGCTTTCGCAGGGAAGCTTGTCACACTGTTGCAGCCGGATGATCCGGAAAAATTCCAAGCCGCCTGTGCGGCCCTGGCCGATTTAGCAGGTCAAGAGGAGCTTCACGCGATGCTCCAGCAACTGCCTAGACCGGAATGTGCTCCGCTTCAGGACGCTTTATTATCGGCCATTCGAGCGACGACCGCCCGGTTAGGGGTGAAGGCCGGTCCGACTCTCCGTCAAACACTGGCTCAGACCAAGGCCACAAATCTTTACGCGTCTCTGCTGTCGCTGTTGCCGTTGTGTGGAGATTCGGCTTCGCTGCAGGTAGTGGAACAGGCTCTGAAGAATAAAGAGTCTACCGTACGAGATGCCGCGATTCGGACGTTGGCGGCGTGGCCGAAACCGGAAGCGTTGCCCCTCCTGTTGGAGCAAGCCCAAAAGGTCTCGGAACCGGGACTGCGGGCTGTGACGTTCCGGGGAGCAATCCGGTTGATTGGGGAAGTTCAACCTCCGGCTCGGCGTTGGTCGTGGATTCAACCGTTGGTGGCCAAGGCCCAGACGGTGCAAGAGCAGCGTCTTGTAATTAGCGCGCTTGCGGAGATTCCGACTCTAGAAGCGCTAAAGGCGGCGGATCGATTTTTGTCGAATCCCCAGCTTGTGCAGGAGGCCGGCATGGCGATTGCCCGGATTGCGCGGGGATTGGGCAAAACACATGCAGCTCAAATCCGTCCGATCTTATCCCATGCTTTGCGGGTGGTGCCGAAAGGCCCGGCCCGTCGAGAACTGGTAAAGGTCAAGCAAGACTTGGGGCTGTAAAGCTTTAAAACAAAAGGGAAGGTACCGGTCAAATTCCTACCCTAAAGGATCCCAGGAGGAAATGGCAGGGTAGTTTACCCTCAACTGCTGGAAAAGTTTGATTCGACGCGGTGAGGGAGGGCGCCCTGCCACAAATTTCCTGGGAAAAGTGCTATCTATCTTTTCTTTTTTAGGGCAGTTATTTGATGGATTCCAAGATTTTTTGCGGCGGCTTGAGGACAAACTGCCCTACCTTGCCTTAGCATTCGAAAGCCATGTTGCGGTAGGATGCGTTTCCTCA
>CAZBKV010000210.1:0-5304 GCA_964492575.1 uncultured Verrucomicrobiota bacterium
TCCGGATCCCGTGTCGCATAGACCAAGTCCACGATATAGGCCTTAATGCGATCATCGACATAGATCTGGTTCACGACCTCGCGGGCTTGAAACAATGCCTGGGCGTCCACTACCGGATCCACCGTCGGCGGCGGGCCGATCCGTCCCATCCGCTCCAAAATCTCCCGCTCTTCTTTCGGATCCGGATACCGGATCAAGATTTTCAGTAAAAACCGATCCACCTGCGCCTCCGGCAACGGATAGGTCCCTTCCTGTTCAATCGGATTCTGGGTGGCTAAGACCAGAAACGGCTGCGGCAAAGGAAAGGTCTGCTCCCCGATCGTCACCTGCCGCTCCTGCATCGCTTCCAACAAGGCGCTTTGCACCTTGGCCGGAGCCCGGTTGATTTCATCAGCCAGGACGAAATTTGCGAAAATCGGTCCCTTCCGAGTAAAGAACTCGCCGGTCTGAACGTTATAAATTTGGGTCCCAATAATATCGGCCGGGAGCATGTCCGGGGTAAATTGGATTCGGGAAAACCGAAGCTGGAAACAGTGAGCCAGGGTCCGAGCCGCCAAGGTCTTGGCCAAGCCAGGGACCCCTTCCAACAACGCATGTCCATCGGCCAAAAGAGCGATCAGGAGCCGCTCGATCAGGCCCTGCTGTCCGACAATGACTTTTCGAATCTCCTGCTGAAGCGGCTCCAGAAACCGGCCTGCTTCTTGGACCTTCTTTTCCACGACTGTAATGTCCGGATTCATGCGGGAGGAAAGACTACACCGACAACTCTACGATCACAACGTTCCATTCCGAAAAACCGGAGGAAAAACTGCGAAATGAAGAGGGATGGCCCATGCCGCTTAGGCAGACGAACCGGCTTTTAGATCTTCGCGAAACGACCGTTACGGGATCGTAGATTTTCCTAGGGCTTGGTCCGAAAGATCGGGTAGGTCGTTGGAATGGAAGACTTTCCAAAAGCAAAGAAAAGCGCAGGATGGAAGGCATAACCGTACTGCAAATGGGTTGGACACAGAGGAAGGGATTTTTGCGGCGGCTTGAGGACAAGCCGCCCTACCTGCCCCTGGGCATTCGAAAGGGAATTTGAAAGGTAGGGCGCGCTGTCCCCAGCGCGCCGGGGAAAAGGGGAAATGAAATTTCATGCGGCGGTTTGGGAACAAACTGCCCTACCTTCCCAATGGCATACGGAAGGTCATAGGTGGTAGGGCGCGTTGTCCCCAACGCGCCGTAAAAATGAAACACGAAATTTCCTTGCGGCGGCTTGGGGACAAGCCGTCCTACCTTTTGCTTCCCCTTTATTCATCTCTTTGGAGGGCAGAAATTGGAAGATGCCTCGTTGACCCCCACAAGACAAAAAATTTCGGTTTTTGATTGACCCTGTCTGAGAAAGCAGTAGGTTGGGGAGTGCCAGGCGATCCTGGACAGTGGAATCGATCCGGCGTGGTCGCAATGGTTTGTTGGTCTTGCGGCTGGGCGATCCATTCCCCTAAGTCCCACGAACGCTTGGTGAGCAGAAAAGCAGAAAGTAAGGTTAGTGTAAGATGAGTAGTAATAACTGTAGATTATTTGTGGGGAATATTCCGTTCCGCGCGTTGGAGAGTGACCTCTATGACCTGTTCTCTCAAGCTGGTGTGGTCACTTCGTGCAATCTGATGATCGATCGGGCAACCGGCCGTTCTCGGGGTTTTGCGTTTGTCGAGTTTTCGACCCCTGAAGAAGCCCGGAAAGCGGTCGAAATGTTCGATCAATTCGAGTTCCAAGGCCGAGCCTTAACGGTCAATATCGCTCGTCCGCGTCAGGAACGTCACAATCGTCGCCGTTACTAAGCGGCACTTCCTTTCTTGGCTCGAGAATCTATTTCTCGAGTTTTTCCCTACCAATTGAAGTAGGGAAAAGAGAGGGAGAGTTATCTTCTTCGACTCCCACTTCGCTCTGTTTCCCGACAGAGTGGAAGTGGTTTTTTCATGCATTGATTCCTTCCCCTGCGTCAATGCAGTCTGCTTGCTATGCAAAGGGGAGTTCTCTCTTTGCGAGAACGAGGAAGCCTGGCAGATTGATAGCATGATGCGAAAGGAATCGTTGGAATTTCTGAAGGAGCTGGTCAATACGCCCAGCCCCACAAGCCGGGAGCTGGAAGGACAACGGGTCTGGATGCGGTATGTCCGAGCGTATGCCGAGGAGACCTTTTCGGATGCCTATGGCAATTGTGTGGCGATTTTCAACAAAGGGGGCTCACCACGGGTGATGTTAGCGGCGCATGCCGACGAGATCGCCATGACGGTCTGCTACATCGACGAGAAGGGATTTCTCTATGTTCGGCGGATGGGCGGGGTTCAACCGCGTAACATTCTGGCCCAGCGAGTGTGGATTCATACCCGGAACGGTCGGATTCTTGGTGTGATTGGGACCGTGCCGCCTCACTTGCTCCGCGCAGAACCTGAAAAAGAAAAGAAGCTACCGGATTGGGGAGAAATCTTCATCGACATTGGGGCCACTTCGCGAGAAGAGGCGGCAAAACAGGTCGAAATTGGGGATCCGGTGACGTTGGTGGATGAGTTTCAGTTGCTGAACGATCAAGTGGCTACGGCCCGGGCGTTTGATAATCGGATCGGAACCTTTGCTGTGGCCGAGACCTTGCGGTTGCTCCGGGAAAGCGGGAAGAAACCGGAGGCAGAGGTCTGTGCGGTTTCGAATGTAATGGAAGAGGTCGGGCTCTATGGAGCGCGCCAGATTGCTTACTCCTTAAAACCGGACGTTGCGGTGGTGATCGATGTGACGCATGCCACGGACTATCCGGGCGTTAAAATGACACTTCATGGGGAGGTCAAACTCGGCAAGGGACCAACGGTCACGCGCGGTGGGTCCAGTCATATCGAAGTGGTCCGACGATTGGAAGAGGTCGCCAAACAGGAAGGGATTCCGCTTCAGATTGAAGCCCCTTCGACCACCAGCGGGACGGACACCGACGCCATCTTTTGGACCCGCGGGGGGATTCCGACCGGACTGGTCAGCCTTCCGAATCGGTACATGCATTCGCCCGTCGAAGTGATCCACCTAGGGGATCTGGAGCAGATCCCACGGCTCCTTGCCGCGTTTGTACTCTCTTTGAAGAAAGAAGATCGATTCGCAGTCCGAATTTCTGAAGAATAAAAATCGGTTCGGCCTTTTTAACTGAAACCAAGGACAAAACGCAATCATGGCTTCCACACTCGATCCAGAAACGATCGAGGGCCGTTGGCCCCGGCCAACGAAATCCCGTAAAGGACCCTTGCAGGCGTTTTGGGACTGGATCGCTAAGTGGGCGGACTTTATCAAGATCGAGCACACGATCTTTGCCTTGCCATTTGCCTTGTCTTCCATGGCCTTAGCCGCGCGGGAAAACCATGGCTGGCCGGGCTGGAGAACGTTTCTCCTAATCCTTGCCGCGATGGTCACCGGCCGGACCTGTGCCATGATCTTCAACCGCATCGTGGATCGGAAGTTCGATGCAATCAATCCCCGTACCGCTTTACGACATCTGCCGACCGGACGGATTTCGTTGGTCGGAGCTTGGACATTATGGGCCCTCTCGGCCGCCGGATTCGTGGCCTCGGCCTATGCCTTGAACCGGCTCTGCTTTTATCTCTCGCCGGTAGCGCTGTTTATCCTTTGCTTCTATTCCTTCACGAAGCGTTTCACGGATTTTACCCACCTCTTCCTCGGTCTGACTGAGGGGTTAGTTCCGATCGGTGCTTGGATTGCGGTAAAAGGAAACTTTGTCCTGCTGCCAATCCAAAACGGCCGTCTTCTTTTGCAAGAAAGCGCCCTTCTGCCACTGCTACTGGGGATCGCCGTGGTCTTCTGGCTGACCGGCTTTGATATTATCTACGCAATCCAAGACTACGAATTCGACAAACGCCACGGTCTGCACTCGTTGGTGGTTCGATGGGGGGTGAAAAATGCCCTTCTGGCCGCGTTTCTGTCCCATCTGATCATGTGGGTGCTCCTAGGAGTGTTCGGATTCCTGGCCCGTTTCCGCGTGGCCTATCTGATTGGGATAGCCCTGATCGGCGCCTGCTTGGTCATCGAACATTGGCTGGCACGACGGCGAAGTACCCGATGGCTGAACATCGCCTTCTTCCGGCTGAATGCGATCATCAGCACGATCTTTCTAATCACCACCCTGACGGAGATTGTTTTCCCGTGGTTTACCGTGCGATGAGGACGAACCTGTTGATTCGACACAGTAAAGTAGGGCCTTTGTTAGAGAAGGCGGCCGAAGGGGTACGGCTGGAGCCGAACGAAGCAGTTCTTCTCTTTCGAGAAGCCGAGCCTCATGCCTTAGCCGCAGCCGCGGTGGCCCGATGCCAAGCTCTGAACGGAAACCGAGTGACGTATATCGTCAACCGCTACATCAACTACACCAACTACTGCATCCTCAACTGTCCGTTCTGTTCCTTTGCCCGAAAACGGCGAAACGGCGATGGATTTGAGCTGACGGTGGAAGAGATCGTCCAACGCGTCCGTCAGGCTCTGACCTGGGGAATTACCGAAGTCCACATTGTCGGCGGGCTTCATCCTACGTTTCCTTTCTCTTATTACGTGGATATGATTCGGGCCCTTCGCGAACTGAGCCCCACTTTGACCCTCAAATGTTTTACCGCGATCGAGATCCTCCATTTTGCCCGCCTTTCGCGTCAAAGCCCGGTTCGGGTTCTGGAAATTCTCCGCGAAGCCGGGTTGGATATGTTGACCGGAGGGGGAGCAGAGATTTTCGCTCCGAAGGTACGAAACCAAATCGCGCGCGGGAAAGAGACCGCAGAGGAATGGCTCGAAATCCACCGGCAATGGCATCGGCTCGGCGGGCGAAGCACCTGCACGATGCTTTTCGGTCATCTGGAAAGCCTGGAAGATCGGATGGATCATCTGGCCCGACTCCGGGCGTTGCAGGACGAGACCGGTGGGTTTGTCGGGTTTGTTCCTCTCCCCTACCAACCTCGAAACAACCGCCTCCCCATTCAGTATCCACCTACCGGCTGGGATACCGTCCGGACGATTGCCATCAGCCGACTTTTTCTCGACAACCTCCCCCACATCACCGCTTATTGGGTTGGATTGGGACTCAAGCTGGCCCAGGTGGCCATCGGTTACGGTGCGGACGACCTTCACGGGACCATCGAGGAAGAATACATCTTCCATATGGCCGGAGCCGATTCCCCTCCCAAGGTCACAGAACAGGAAATGATCCGAATGATCCGGGAGACCGGTCGGGAACCTGTTCGGAGAGACAGCTTTTATCGGCCGTTGCAAACCCACGGTGCGGAAACT
>CAZBKV010000211.1:0-5303 GCA_964492575.1 uncultured Verrucomicrobiota bacterium
AAAACAAAGACGATGGACAGAGAACGGATCAGAAACTTTTGCATCATCGCTCATATCGACCACGGAAAAACTACGCTTTCGGACCGATTTTTGGAACGGACCGGAATCCTTCCGGATGGTGAAGACCATGAACAGGTCCTGGATTCCATGGACCTGGAGCGGGAACGAGGAATTACGATCAAAGCGCACCCGGTCACCATGTACTACCGGGCGCGGGACGGGCAGGTTTATGAACTAAATCTAATCGATACCCCCGGTCATGTGGACTTCTCCTATGAAGTCTCCCGCAGCCTGAGCGCCTGTGAAGGAGCCATCCTAGTGGTCGATGCAACCCAGGGAGTAGAAGCCCAAACCGTGGCAAACTACCATCTCGCCCTCAAACACAACCTGGCCATCGTTCCAGTCCTCAACAAAATTGATCTCCCCCATGCCGACATTGACCGCGTCAAACTTCAACTCGAAGAAGTCCTCGCCATTCCTTCCGAAGAAGTCATCCTGGCCAGCGCCAAAGAAGGGATTGGGGTGGAAGAGATCCTCGAGGCCGTAGTCGAACGAATCCCGCCACCGAAAGGTGATCCCATCGCCCCGCTTCAGGCCCTGGTTTTTGATTCGTATTACGACACCTACCGCGGCGTGGTCTGTTACGTCCGCGTCGTGCAAGGAGTCCTCGAACCGGGAAAATTGGCCCATCTGATCCACACCGATCGAACCATCGAGATCAAAGAAGTCGGAAGCTTTAATCCCCGTCCCTATGCCCGCGACCGCCTCACAGCGGGCGAGACCGGCTATTTCGTCAGCAACCTCAAAAGCCCCGAACAACTGAAGGTCGGCGATACCCTCACCGATCCTAAACGCCCGGCCCCTCCTTTGCCTGGATTCCAAGAAATCCACCCCATGGTCTTCAGCGGGATCTATCCGATCGACGGCGATGACTTCGAACGACTCAAAACCAGCTTGGCCAAGCTACGCTTAAACGACCCGGCCCTGGTCTATCAACCGGAAAGCTCGGCTGCCCTGGGATTCGGCTTCCGGTGCGGGTTCCTTGGGCTCCTCCATATGGAAATCGTCCAAGAACGCCTCCGCCGGGAATACGACATGGACATCATCGCCACCTACCCCAGCGTGGTCTACAAAGTCCTTCTCACCAACGGAAAAGAGATCGAAGTCGACAATCCGGTCCATCTTCCCCCAATGAACCTCATCGAAGAAATCCGCGAACCTATCGTGCGGGCCTACATCATCACCCCAACCGACACCCTGGGCGAAATCCTCAACCTCATCCAAGAACGACGCGGCGAAATCCAGCATACCGAAACCCTCGATCCCACCCGCCTGATCCTGACCTGTAAACTCCCCTTGGCCGAAATCCTGATCGACTTCCACGACCGCATTAAAAGCATCACCCACGGCTACGGCTCCATGGACTACGAACACATCGGTTACGAAGCCTCCGACATGGTCAAACTCGATATGCTGGTCAACGGCAAACCGGTCGATGCCTTCTCCTGCATCGTCCATCGATCCAAAGCGGAAAGCCGAGGTCGACTCCTGGCCGCCAAACTTAAGGAGGTCATCCCACGTCAACAATTCCAGGTCGCCATCCAGGCCGCCATCGGAAGCAAAATCATTGCCCGGGAAACCATCCGCCCATTCCGGAAAGACGTGACAGCCAAATGCTACGGCGGCGATGTCACCCGTAAACGCAAGCTCCTGGAACGACAAAAAGAGGGGAAAAAACGCATGAAAGCGATCGGTCAGGTCCAAATCCCCCAAGAAGCCTTTATCCAAGTCCTCAAGGCAAACTGATCTTTTAGAAAGGAAAGGAGAACCAAGACGATGAAATGGTATTGGCGGTTCCTCCGTTCGATTCGACTGGCCCGCGGGTTACGCAAACAGGTGTGGTACCACTACAATGCCCAACGTGATCTCCTTTCGCCGGAAGCGGCTGAAGCTCTGAAGAAAGGGTTAGAAGAATTCGACCGTCGTGCTCGTGAGGCCAAACGCCCCGCCGAAGTCGTAGCCGCTGCCGATGAGCTGGAACGCATAGCCGATCAACATCTCCTCCCCTACCCGTTTCCGGGAATCCGGGAAAATATCAAAGAATTCCTCGTCAGCGCCGTCTTCATCGTGGCCACCTTCACCTTCTTCCTCCAGCCGATGAAGATCCCTTCCGGATCCGCCCAGCCTACCTTGTGGGGAAACGTCATTGAAGACTTCCGGGACGATCCGAACTGGCATCCCCCTTCCTTCTTCCGCCGCATCCTCGATTGGTTTGCCGGAATCCGATACTACGAATGGATCGCCAAAGACAGTGGAGTGTTCCAAATCGAAAAGGAAAAACGCTACTTTATCTTCATTCGATGCCAGACCATGCACGTCGGCCGAGATTCCTACACCCTCTATTGGCCTCCAATGAATTGGTACCGAAAATTAAAAGTCCATCCCGGCCAATACATCCGCAAAGGCGAGCCTGTGTTCAAGCTCCGTATTCACAGCGGGGACCGACTCTTCGTCGATAAGTTCACCTACCACTTCCGACGCCCCAAACGCGGGGAGATCATCGTCTTTAGTTCCCACGACATCGACCGATTCCTCCGCGTCTACCACGGCATGCCCATCCTCGTTCCCAATACCCACTACATCAAACGCCTTATCGCCTTCGGCGGGGAACGAGTACAAATCGGCGATGACCGCCATGTCCGCATCAACGGCCACCGCCTGGACGCCTCTACCCCTCATTTCAAAAAAATCTACAGCTTCGATCCCAACGAGCCGCCCCGCGAAAACCATTACTCCGGCCACGTCAATGAAAAGATCGCCGAAAAATACGGGAAACACGGACTCGCCCCTTTGTTCCCGGACGAAAACACCGTCTTCGTCGTCCGCCGCCACTACTACCTGGCCTTTGGAGATAACACAATGAATTCCTTCGACGGCCGGGCATGGGGAGACTTTCCGCGGGAAAAAGTCGTCGGCCGCGCCTTCTTCGTCTTCTGGCCGCTAACCCATCGTTGGGGACCGATCGAATGGTGGGAATAAGACAAATCCCAAAGCCAATGTGACGCCACCCCAAACACAACAATCCGGAAACCAGATTCTCCCCCTTCGGGAATTCCTCGCCCGAACGTTGCACACCTTCTTTTCCTCTCTCCTTACGATCTCCGTCCTCTTCTTCGCACTTCGCACCTTCGTCGGTTACCCCATACGGGTCGCCTCCAGCTCAATGGAACCGACTTACCGGGGCCCCGCAATCCAACCCGCCTCCCTCAAGAGGACCCCCGGCTTTTGGACCACGCTCAGCCGTTGGATCTGGACCGGAACCGTCTTCCTCCAGCTCCCAAAATCTTCCCGTCACAACCCTCCCCAATTCCTTCCCAACCGATTTCTTTCCACACTCCTCCGCCCTTTCGGTCTAGCCGCCTACCAAGTCCGCTTCGATGCAACATCCCGAACCCTTCTCCTTCCTCGATTTGCCGTCCAACCCCTAACCACCCTCCTCTCCACTTCCCCCAACCGTTCCTTTCAAATCCACGGCGGAGACTGGGTCTGGCTCGATCGGCTGACTTATCGCTTCCGTTCTCCCCATCGCTTCGAAGTCGTCGCGATCCAAAACAACGGCCCTTACGCCTCCCGAATCCCCGGTACCCTTTTTCTCAAACGCATCGTCGCCCTTCCCAACGAACGGATCCGCATCCGAGACGATGGCCGCCTGGAAATCAACGGCCACCTCATTCCTTCCCCTCCCTCTCTCCAATCCAAGCCAAACTTCCACGGCTACCTCAACCAGGAACAAGCTCGAAAACGAGGCCTCCACCTCTTCCTTCCCCTTACTCCCAACGCTGCCGTCGAACACTTCGTCCATCCCCATTCCTATTTCGTCCTTGGAGACGCCTCGGCCATCAGCTTAGATAGCCGGGTGTTTGGGGATGTGCGCGCGGAGCGGATCCTCGGACGCGTCCTCTGTCGCCTTTGGCCGTTCCGACGCCCTTTCCAAAACAACCCCAGCATGACCCAGTCCTTTTTCGAAAAGAAAAAGAACCTAAACGCAAACCAACAAAACAGGCCATGAAAGTCTTTGTCACAGGTGGAGCAGGATACGTCGGATCAGTCTGCGTCGAGGAATTACTCAACCGCGGACACGAAGTCACCGTCTTCGACAACCTCAGTGAAGGCCATCGAAGCGCGGTTGATCCCCGAGCCCACTTCATCCAAGGATGCCTCAGCGATCGAGAAGCCATCCGCCAGGCCCTCGCTCAATCCGAAGCCCAGGCCGTGATGCACTTTGCTGCCCATGCCCTCGTCGCCGAATCCATGCAAAACCCCGGCAAATACGTCGCCTACGGCCTAAACCTGCTCGACGTCTGCGTCGAACTCGGAGTGAAAAAATTCATCTTCAGCTCCTCCTGTGCCACCTATGGAATCCCGGAAAAAATCCCTATCCCCGAAGACCACCCTCAACGTCCCATCAATCCCTACGGCGAATCCAAACTCCTGTTCGAAAAAATCCTTCATTGGTACCACCAGATCCATGGGCTGGAATACGTCTCCCTCCGCTATTTCAACGCTGCCGGGGCCACCGAACGATACGGCGAACATCACCGCATCGAAACCCACCTCATCCCCAACGTCCTCAAAGTCGCCCTCGGCCAACGCCAGTTTGTGGAAATCTACGGCACCGATTACCCCACCCCGGACGGCACCTGCATCCGCGACTTCATCCACGTCGTCGACCTGGCCGACGCCCATATCAAATCCCTCCAACCGGGCATCTGCGGCGCCTTCAACCTCGGCAACGGCGAAGGATATTCCGTCCGCCAAGTCATCCAGGCTTGCGAATTGGTAACAGGTCACCCCATCCGAGCCGTCGAACGACCCCGCCGTCCCGGCGATCCCCCACGCCTGATTGCAGATGCCGACAAAGCCCACCACATCCTCCACTGGCGCCCTCGATATCCGGAGCTGGAAACCATCGTCGCCTCGGCGTGGGACTGGCACCGCCGCCATCCCAACGGATACCCGGACTAAGCCTTCCATCCCTTGCTCCTCAGTCCACCCACCAAATTGCCTCCCTCACCCCACAGATCCTCCGCGTTTGACGTCTCCTTCCAACCAGGGCAAATTAGACAATGATGGCTCGTTCCGATCAACAAACCGAGCCCAAAATCGCCTTTGCGGATTATCTAACCCGCCATGGCCTCCGTCTGACCGGGCCGCGCCGAACCATCGTCGAAGTCATTCAAAACACCCACGAACACTTTACCGCCGAACAACTCCTCGACTGGGTCCGCCAACGCAATCGATCC
>CAZBKV010000212.1:0-5287 GCA_964492575.1 uncultured Verrucomicrobiota bacterium
AATCTGGCCGGTCGGTCAAAAAATATCCTTCCAAATTCACCGTCTCCGGCCCCGGATTGTACAACTCAATCCAATCCGGATAATCCCCGTCCCCATCGGCCAACACCTCCTGATCCACCGCCGCAATCTCCGTAATCCGAACCGCACCCTGCCCGTTCCCACCAAGACTCACCCCAACTAACCCAATCCCTACGATCAATCCAATCGCACATTGGATTTTCCCGATCATACTCTTCTTCTCTCTCCTTTGGTTCGACCTTGCCTCCGAACCCTTGCCAATTCGTCCTCCTGATATCGATTTTGATCCTTTCTTATCAAACTCTTCCTCCCAAAACAAGCCCCCTTCCCTCCCGCCGCAGACTCCCAGCACAAAAAAGAATGACGGCCACGACCAACATCCGTACCTTGTAAGCATGAATCGTGCTCAATCACGACCAACCATCGTTCTTTTGGCTCATTCCTCACCACTGGGAATGACGGTAGCTAAACATCTGATCGCCGGTGGCCTGGCCGTCACCCTCCCCTTACCGAGCGAGGAGGCGGTCGACCGCGCCCGAGACGAACTCGGATCCTTTGCCGCCCCTCTCCTGGGCGACCTTCACCAACCCGAAACCCTCTCCGCTGCCTTTCGTGTTGCTGAAGCCAACCTCGGCCCGGTGATGGGAATCTGCCACATTGTCCCTCGCGTCCCTCGATCCCTCCGGGAAACCCCTTACGCCAAACTCTCCTGGACCGCTTGGCAAGAGACTGCCCGACTTCTGTTGGAACCGGTCCTCCTGGCCCATCAGGCAGCCGTGGCCTTCTGGCAAGGGAAACAGACCGGAGGGGTCATCATAGATGTCCTTTTTCACGATGCGGTTCCCACCCAACCGACCCAAGTTCGGGGAGAACCCCTTGCACAGGCCATCACGGCCTCTGTGGAGGCCTTGAACCGAGCGGTCGGAACCGGCTGGCAACAACGGGGCATCCGATCCAACCTCATCCTCGTCCATCATCCAGCCCCTCTGGCTGTCTCGGAAGGCCAGCCGGATACCGGCATTGCGATCGCCGATCTAGCTGGAGCGATTCTTTTTCTTCTTTCCCCAACCGGCCGTCACTTGACCGGTCAACGCATTGAACTGGTTCCTCCTGTCTCTGTCTCCTCGCAGCCATCGGCTCCATCGGAACCGACCGGTCCTGCCGTCCGCGCCCAACGTCCTTCCCCACAGCCCACCTCTTCTTCCACCGTCAATATATGGCGCACGCTGGGCCGAGTCTGGGGCAAGGTCAAAGCCCAACAACAAAAAGGCACATGAAGTCCTTTCCCATCGCCCTACCTTTGGCTCAGGGCCAGTTTTCCGTCATCGAGGCGATGGAAATTCAGCTAGACCGCGCTATCTCTAACGGGCCGGAAGGAAGAAAGGAAAATTTTGGCGGTCCTGGGACAGACCGCCATATCCCTCCTCTTTATAAGGATCCTTTAAGGCAGAATTGGGCTGATATTTTTCAGAGATTCTTTTTCTAAGGCTTTCTGGTCTTTAACGTTCGGCGCCCGGCTTCGATCATTCCCAAATAACGTATGTTAGGGATAAGAATTTCTTTCAATAGCCGGGGGCTTCGGTCCCCTGGACAATGCCATCGCCCAAAGAAATCTTTTCGGGCCGTTTCATCCTGCATGATTTTGGCTAATTTCTCGTTTACTGTGAATATCAAACGCGTCAAAGAATCCAGGTTTTGGATCCAGCGGATTTCATACTGTCCATCTTCTATGCGGACATATCCTACCCCTCCACCGATATTTGGAGCCAAGGTGCGATAATCTTTGAGGAGCTTTTGGAATACCGGGATAAAACGTGGACGTGGATAAACCCACCAACCGGGAAGCACCAAGTACAAACGGTCTTGTTCAGGATTATAATTCAGACTCGCAACAAATTCCGGCATCGGCACCTCTGCTAAAGCCCTTCGTCGTGCTTCAGGATTATTCGGATATTGGGCCCAGATCTCTCGGCATTGCTGCAGATACATGTCCAACTCCCGTCGGATCAGTTGTTCCATTTTTGCAAGCCAATCGACATATTCCGGCAACAAAGGAAGAACACGAACCAAAACCAATTGTTGCATTTGATCCGGAACTCGATCCCAGAGCTTTTGTAAAGCAGGGATCCAGGAACCGTTTTCTTGGAGCGTGCATTGCTTTAACCAGGTAGAGGGATAAAGCCGTTTTTCATAGATTAAGAGATTATTGATTGTTCGAGCATGATAAATTTTACGGCTGATGAACTCATGTTGGTCAAAATCACAAAGCCCCCAATCTGTGGTCCAACGGGTCTCCTGGATGAAGGTATGAATAGGCCCCTGAACCGGCCCTCGGACAAATTGATAATGCAAATGGAGGGGAGAACGCCACGTTTGTCCGACCCCCAACAGCTCCGCTACGGCGGTTTTATTTTGTTCCGCACATTTTACTTGAGCTTGCAGAATTTGGGCAAATCGCGCCATGTTTAGCCCATCGGCCACATGAATCCATGTCCATTGAGGGGATCGGAATTGAAAGAGGTATTCACGAAGTGAGTTGTATTTTGTAGGATTTGGGAAAGGATAAGCCGGAGTGCAGAAACAAGCTATCCAACGAGCTTTTTGTTCTACAGTAGGGCCACTTTCTAATCCTGCGATCGTTCGGGCAAGGCGATTGAAAAATGGGGAGTCTAATCCATATAGATCGAGTCGAGCTTGGATGGCTTGAATCCATCGCTTCCAGAGACGCCAGTGATCGATCTGAGGTTTTTGCCCCGTTACTTTTAAGATTGTATATTGAGATTGTATTTTTTCTAAGATATTTTGTACGGCTGTTTTTGAGAAGGGGCGACCGTATTTGCGATCATTTAAAGTAGATGAATAAAGCGCAAATCCCAGCTCTGGATAATGTGCGTCTAGATGAACCGAGAAAGAAAAATACTGACAGCCTACCAATGAGCCGGATATCTCCTCTAAAATCCAATCCACCGTCCCCATCGAGAAGGCTCGTAAATAAGAAACCAATTCCTCTCGTCCGTGGATTCCTAGCCGTTGGATCAAACCTAAATCAATGACCTCCCTGGCTTCCTTTGGCATGCGTTGGGATTGCTGGATGATGTGTCGATGAAGCCATTGGGACATGAACGTATCAGCTGCTAATTTTACTAAACTGGTTTGCATGGCCCCTATACGTGCCAATTGTCCGTTGACCAGGATGATAAAGTCCTTCGGCCCTATCTGTTTCATGGCCTGGGCAACATATCGGTCTTGACCAAACCGGGCTTGCGGCTCTTCCTGTGCGAGGGCTACAGCAATCGAAGTTTCACAGGTGAGATATACCCGATCCGGGGCTGTAAGAAGATAAAATGTCGGAGAGCGAGGACGACGAAAGACGACTTCCAGCACCGGAACATCCCCCGGCAAGGTAGTGTAATGAATCGATTTCCATATCCTCATTCGGCTGAGCCACTCTGTATTTCCTAGGGGTAGGCTCAACAGGAAAGCTCGGGTAGGGTTGCCTGGATAAAAGGTTAAGCTTATCGGCTTCCGGGGATTGATCCCAAACCGTTGAGCAAGTTTCTCTTCTGTGCATTCTTCTTCCGCAATATCGAGAACTTTGCCCAGCATGATTAAAGTAGGACTAGGGCTCTTGAGAGCCTGAGCCACTGGAGGTGGAACCGCTTCGGGAGGGAAACTCTCCCTTATTACGGTATCCAGCATTTCCACTAACGCATGAAGAGAACCGAGCTGGATATGGATCCATGGCCTACCGGGGACCACCTGCCAAGGAGCGCCCCGAGGAACGATCTGAACCTTCTTAAGAAGATCCGGAGAGAGAGTCGTGTAGGTATGACTCTCCTGCCCAACCCCAGACAGGGTGAGAAACATGGTGATTGCGATAACTTCCAGTACGTACTGAATCTTTCTCATACAACCGCCTCCTTTCTTTTGACTTTGAAAGAACAACACAATGAGAGCGTTTTACGTTTCAATGAGAAAGAAAAAACTTGGTAGGGGGCTAACAACGGTCCGATAGGAAAAGAAATTGGCATCCATCCAATTTCTACCCTTAAAGCGAGCTATGATTGAATCTGGCAAAGGCTGAAAAGCCCTGGCTCTCTCAGGCCAGTCTTTGACAGTCCTTTGGTGAAAGCCTCTGAGTTTTACGAATCGGGTAGTTGATCCAACTCGCGACGGAGACGCTCGATCCACTTTTCAACCTCAGCGCGAACATCCCTTGGCGGGGAGAGCGGTTCCCCGAAATATCGTTGTAATCGACAGATGAAATGCTTTGCGTGACGACCGTAGCTTGATTTTTCTTGAAATTCTTTCAGTTTGGATAGAGCTCCTTTGAGCACCAGCTTTCGATCCGGATTTTTCCACCAAGATGTCGCTACATACATCGCAAGGGAAGCCAAGAGGATCATTGCAAGGAAAGCAAAATAAAAGGTGTAGAAATAAACCTTGGATAGACGAAGGCTCTTCAGGGCCACCCAAGGGACGATAAGATACAAAAGAATAGCAACGACAATTCGGACTCGTTTGCCCGGTCCATCCGGGATGCAAGCCAGAGAGGAAAGAAATTCCAGCCAGATTCTTACAGGTAATACATAAAGAACGATAAAAATCACCAACAAAAGAAAATAAAGAACGGCCTTCATTTTTACTCCTTTCCCAATTCCCTCTTTTTCTTGTCTTACCCAAAGTGCATCAAAACCTATCCTATTTTTAGCTACTTGTACCTTTGTACCTTCCGTTTATCCTAATTACTCTTCCCTTGTCAACCCAAACAGGGTCGTAGCGACAAATGGCTAAAAGAAGAAAAGGCAGCTGCCCGACAATTGCCCCGAGAAAGAAGAAATTTAAATAGAGCGCGCTGTCCCTAACGTGACGAAGGAAAAAACAGATGATTTTTCTCTGTGTCCTCTGCGTCTCTGGGGTTTTTCTTCCCGGTCTTTTCTCTTCACCACAGAGGCACAGAGAGCACAGAGTCGACAGTAGCCACCAGGAAGAGTCCAGGGAGATGTAAGTACGAGGGGAGCCCGCTTGGGAGAGCAGGAGCCAAAAGTTTCGGGGAAGAAGGAGCGGACGCTTTCCGTTTGTCTTTTCCTAACAGATAAGCTTATTTGTTCGGTTCATGGAAAGGAGGGCTTATGCGGCAAAGACAGAAAAAGCCAGGGATTTTGAAAGGACTGTTTTGGGTGTGCGGAGTAGGATGGTTTTGGATTAGCCAAGCTGTCCTTTCTCCCTTTCTCATCGCTGCAACTCTTGTCCAGGCCGACTTTTATGT
>CAZBKV010000213.1:0-5273 GCA_964492575.1 uncultured Verrucomicrobiota bacterium
TTGGTAACTGAATGCAGCATGAGGGAAAAGTTGCCGGAAAGAAAGATCCAGGCTTATTCTTCAAGCCATGCAAAAGAGAACGTCATGGCAAAGGTGTTGGGGGGTAATTGTAGGTCTCCTTCTGCTTTTCCCGCTCCGGGCCGCTCCGGAAGAAATCCACATCGATTTTACTCAGCCCACCCAGCTTCGCGGTTGGCATCCGGATCATGACATCCGCCTTTTTGAAAGGACACCGGAGGGACTCCGGATCGTGATCTCCGGAGAAGATCCGTACTTTTCCGGACCGCCGTTGGCCTTTCCCACCAATCAGCTCCTCTGGCTGGTCCTCGAAATCCGAAGCCGGAAGGCCGGGATGGGCCAGGTCTTTTATTTTCGGGACCATGCACGGGAAAGACAATCCGTCCGATTTCCAGTGCGGGGAGGGTTTCATTGGCAGAAGATTCACATCCCGCTGCCGGCGTTGCCCAGGGGAACCCGACTGCGAATCGATCCACCCGGCCGAACCGGAAATGAAGTCATCATTCGATCCTTGGAAATTCGACCTCGTGTTCCGATTCCTCAACCTCAGTGGCGGAAGCCTACCCCAGTCCAGGTCGATCCGAAGTTACGATTGGATTCCGGACCCCTTACGCTCCTCCATACTTCGGATCAACTGGGTGGATTTGTCTTGAAGGTCCATGGAAAGCCGTTTGCTCAAGGACATAACCACCCGCTGTTGGGATACATGAAGGATGGGCACGTCCGATGGATAGACTGGAACGCAACGGCCACGGTCCAGGTTCACTCCCTCAAGCCTTATGCCTTGGCGGATCGAGCTTGGAACGCTGCCCTGGTCGTAGAAAGTTATGCCCAGGATCCAGACGGCGGCCGATGGTGGATCGAACAGCGATTTGAACCTTCCACAACCGGGGTCATCCAAGTCACCACAACGGTTCGATGCAACGCTGATCGGCAAGTGGTGTACCTGCCGCTTTTGATGGTCCTGGTCCAGCCGCCCGGATGGGGCACCAACAAAACCCAGGCCTTGTTTGCAGGGCTGGAGTATCTTGCCAACGAACCGAGCAGTTCTCAGGCGGATGTGGAAACCCCGGCGGCCCATCGCCAGGTTCCTGAGCAATACAAGATCACATTCCCTCTTATGACGATCTGTGCCGACCACCGATGGTTGGCCTTAAGCTGGCAGATGAAGCCCGAGGTTGCGGCCGTCTTCGATTCCCCGGATCGGTTCTTCCACAGCGGAGGGCACTTGATGGGGCTGATCTTGCCAGGATCGGATGGGACCAATCGAGAACCGAACCAATTGGTTCCCTGGTACCCGATGTGGCTTCCGGCAGACCGGCCTTTCCGACTGACTGCATTGATTCTGGCTGGTCAGGGGGATACGGTCGTGCCGTCGATTCAAACTTATGTCCGTCTCAACGGTTTGCCGGAATTACCGCCACGACCTTACACCCCCACTGGTTATTACCGGCTGGCCGCTCACGGCTGGTTGCATAGCAAGATTCGTGAAGGAGTGCTTTATCGCCATGCCTGGTGGCCGCATTTCGGTCCTCAACCCGCTGCCGATGCCGCCTGGACAATGGATTGGCTGAGCGAACATGTCGGAGATCCCTCACTCGCTACGGAACTGCAGAACGCCGCCCAACAAGCCTTGCAACGGGTTCCACCAGGACAACGTCTTTCTCACCAGATCGGTCACAACCGCTGGCCGGTCCCGATTCTCTGTTACGATGCCGAGGCGGCCGAGCTTCAGTCTCTCCGAGCCATGGCTCAGGCTGCCCTGAAACGGTTCGGTCCGGATGGCTTGGTCCATTTCCGTCCTCGTCCTGGGAAACCCAACTATGCGCGGACCCATTGGACGGACCATGCCAACGGATTGACGGCAACAGTCGTGAGACAACTGCTGGAGGCTGCGGTATGGACCGGCGATGCCCGATTGCAACAGGAAGCGGTGGCCGCCCTGGATCGCATCACCGCCGCTTACCGCAACTCTGTCCCTCGCGGGGCTCAAACCTGGGAAGTTCCCCTTCACACGCCGGATATCCTGGCCTCTGCCCATCTGGTGGAATGCTATGTGCTTGGGTATCAATTGACCGGCCGACCAGACCTGTTGGAACAAGCCCGATATTGGGCATGGACCGGTGTTCCGTTTGTCTATCTCCGTCAACCGGTAGAAGGATCTATCGGTCTCTATTGCACAATTCCTGTATATGGGGCGACCTCCTGGAAAGCTCCGGTCTGGTTCGGCTTGCCGGTTCAATGGTGTGGGTTGGTCTATGCCCAGGCCCTCTACCAATTGGCTGCGGTCGATTCCACCGGTCCATGGAAGAAATTGGCCGACGGGATTACCGTGGCAGGAATGCAAGTCACCTGGCCTGAAGAAGATCCGGACCGAAAAGGTCTGTTGCCGGATGTCTTTTTCCTTCGTACCCAACAGCGAGCCGGCCCGGCCATTAATCCGGCGACCCTTCTCTTACCGGCAATCCAGTTCTTCCGGGAAACCCCACCGTATCAATCGCGTGTCTTTCGTCGTGTCCGGCTCTGCGTCCTGGCCCCTGGCCAAATTGAATCGGTTCAGGAACAGCAAAACCGTCTACGGTTTCAGGTCCGTCCTGGCTGGCAACGGCCAATGGATCTTGTAATCACTGGATTCCGCTCTGAACCGCGTATCACCGTCACGGCCCTGGAAGGAGGCCCGGTGCAAACGCCCCATTACGAAAGAAAGCTCGGGGCGGTTTGGCTTCGATTCCAAGGACGAATCCAAGTGGAGATCCAACTGCCCGGCCGTTAACCCCAATTGGACTGGCCAGATGAAAAATTTTGGGATCCGGTAGATTCTCTCGGACGCCAAGTTAAGATAGATTGGAGCCTATGGAAGAAAAGAAAGACATGCTTCGGGAGATGTGGCGCATGCAAAAGCTGTTGAATCAGCGAATCGGCGTGCCCACAGAAAACCTCACCGAAGAACAACAGATCCAGTGGCTCCTCAACTACTGCCGCGCCATGAGTCAAGAGATTGCAGAACTTACAGACAGTGTCCCTTGGAAATGGTGGGCCCATTATCAGACCTTTGACCGCCAGAACGCCAAGGTGGAAATTATCGACCTCTTTCACTTCCTCATCAGTGCGGCACAAGTCCTGGGCATGTCTGCGGAGGATGTCTTCCACGCCTACATGGAGAAAAACCGAATCAACTTCCAACGCCAGGAATCCGGCTACACGACCAAAGACGAGAATGACTCACGACACATCTAATGTGCTGGCCCGGTTTCGGAAACCACGGCAAGCTCGGTCCTTACGACCGGCTCCGGAGCCTTGGGCCCAGGAACTGGAAGGAGTGCTGCTGACTGCCCGACAGATCCGACGCCGTGTCCATGAACTGGCGCGAGTCATCACGCACGACTATAAGGGGAAAGAACTTTTGCTGGTTCCCCTTTTGACCGGGAGCGTCGTGTTTTTGGCCGATCTACTACGCTATCTAAAACTTCCGCTTTATGTCGACTTCATCGGCGTCTCCAGCTATGGTTCCGAGACCCGTCCCGGCCAACTAACTTTCACCAAAGAACCCTCCCTGCCCTTTCGCGATCGGCATGTGCTAGTAATTGACGATATTTTGGATACCGGGCAAACGCTTCAAAAGGTCCTGGACAAACTTTGGACCTTAGGACCACGCAGCCTGCGCACCTGTGTTCTTCTGGACAAACCTCAACGACGGAAGGTCCCGATCCAGGTGGATTACGTCGGTTTTCAAATTCCGAACGCCTTCGTCGTAGGCTACGGTTTGGACTTTGCCGAACGCTACCGCAATCTTCCCTTTATTGGAGTGATCAAGGAATAACCAGAACTTATCCGAAAAATCGGCAGGGTCGTTGGAAGGGAGGGCTTTTGAGGAGAGAAGACATTGGATGAAAGACAGGATCGCAGCGGGTGGGAGGATAGAGGAAATATTTTTGCGGCGGCTTGAGGACAAGCCGCCCTACCTATCCTTGGCATCCGAAAGCCATGTTGTGGTAGGGCGCGCTGTCCTCAACGTGCCGTGGTTCCTATTTATGGTAGGGCGCGCTGTCCTCAGCGCGCCGGGGAAAAGAGGAAAATGAAATTTCATGTGGCGGTTTGAGACAAGCCGCCCTACCTATCCCTGGATCTTCGAACGGGAATGAAAAAGAATCCATCCATGGTCTTATGATCGCCGTAGCGCCAAGGCGATCGATCCTCCTCTTTGAGTTCCGCCTATCGGGTGTTGCCAGCTCCCCAAAGCGCAGAAGAGAAAGAAATCTCCCTTAACGTCCTTCCCAATTTTCGGACAAGCTCTAGGCTTGAGAGCCAAAAGAGAAAGGAGACACAACCGGGTTTCGTTTCTAAGAGCCTGGAAAGGAACATTTCAGTTCCTTTGGGAATCGTTGGGTGGAATCACCTGCAACAGACCGGCGTCAATATATTGGCCGCCGCGGGTTTGGTGACAGTGGATGGCGATAAGATTTGTGCCTTGATGCAAAGTGCGGGCGGCCTGAGGACGAATTGGGATTTGAATATAGCGCACCGTATACCCCCTCAACCGGGCAGCAAGAACTCCATTGAGATAAACCTCCGCGTCTTCATCGTGATGGATTCGGAGTCGCAAGGAATCGAGCGGAGGGACTGAGCGCAGAGAAAACGTGCGGCGGATCCAGATGTCGGATGTGTTCCAGAGGGTTCGTACCTTAGCCCCTGGTGTATCAGGAACCCCAAATCCTGCGGGGCCTTCTTTCCAGGAACGGTCATCAAAGTCGATTGTATTCCAACCCGAACCAGGCTTTTGCGTGGTATAACGCCAGACAACGGGTTGCTCCTCGGCGGTGGGAAGAAGGACCACAACCTTGGGCGGTTTTGGTAGAGGAGCCCAACCGGCGGCTCGGGTCTGGTCTCGAGAGGCGTATTTCTTCCAGATCTCCGGTTCATAAAGCATTCGAAGGAACACTCCTCCCACCACCGGCCGTGCTTGGAATCCTCGACGCCGACCGTTATGCGTCCAATACCAGTCGGTCATAGGAACCCGATCCGGGGTATCATTGAGGAAATCATAAACCGGATCGAGCAAGGCTTCGAAGTCTTCCTGGCGCTGGGTAAGAGTCGCAGTCCATAAGATCCAATCCAACTTGGTGTAAAGGGCACGATTATCGAGAGGGAGCCCGTATCGGTTTTGGATCCGGCGGTAGTAACGCATCTCTTTCTCTTTCACTTCCTGAGGCCAGAGGTGAAAGCCCAGAATTGCATCCCAAACCATGTTATACTTC
>CAZBKV010000214.1:0-5254 GCA_964492575.1 uncultured Verrucomicrobiota bacterium
TGTACGGCTCTGGACGGTGATGAAAGGAAGCCAAGCCCGCATCACTTCAGGAGGAGGTAATCCGGGGATGACGGCCGGGTTTAGCATGGCCTGGCTTGTAAAGGGGGTGTCGTCTTCGGTCCCATCGATTCCATCCGGGCCGGCCCGAGTTTCTACGATCAAACGCGCCAAAGCCTCATCCATTCCTGGTAAAAGCTGTAGGACGGAAACAGAAGCGGTGTTGATATTAATCAATCCGGAGGAGGTGCAGGTAAAAAGATCGGCCAATCCAAGGCTACGGGGTTGGTCAGGAGCAAATGGATCGTAAGGCAAAGAGCCAGGAGAAGTTGGTTCTCCTGGACGGGTGGTTCCCCAAACCAATTCAGGGGTAATTCCCTGGATGAGGGTCAACTCGCCGATATCATCGATTGGACCGTTTTTGGCCATATAGGGATGTGGGAGGCTTTCGTAGTAATCGCTTTCGGCTCCGTTCATCCGAGGATTATCATCTGGATCTAGCCAATCGAGGATGGAATCTACGGCCACAGAAGTGGTTCGGACATCTGTTCCTAACAACTCAAAGGCCTTTTGAAGGAGGATCGGATCGGCTCGGTTGATATTTGCAAAACGTTCTAAATCAATCAGGCGGATAGAAAATTGTCCTCCGCCACAGGGGACGTTTTGGAGGCGGATTGATCCTAATGGGCCGTTCGTTTCAGTCGGTTCTCCGGGGCCACCGGCCCAAATCTGGTTTAGGGAAGTGTGACGGCCGGCCGGGGTCCGGAGAGATTCGGCCAGAACGTATTTCGACAGTTCTACGGCAGAAATTCCAAGCCACCGAAGTTCGGACTCTTCATCTGCGTTGGAAGCCAGTTGCATTTCAATCCGTGTGGAAAAGACAAAACCGGCTACGGCGGTGACCAGAATTGCGATCAGGACAAGGACGATAAGAAGGGCAAAAGCTTCTTGTCCTCTTTCTCCCTGATCTTTTCTTCGGCAAGGAGAGGAAGCAGAGGCACTTAGAAAGTATTTTTGCACCATCCTACCGGTTTTCATGGGCGGAGGATCGGACGTTCAATTCTGGAAGTGATTCGTCGAGGTGGAACCGGTCGTGAGAAAAATCCCTGATACACTCTGCGGAACGTACGGCTTGGGACATAGACCGTTCGGAGAATCCAAAAGTCTGAGCTTTGGCCAGGTTCCCGGAAGCTTAAAAGAAAACGAACCGCTCTGGGGAGTTCATTGGTCCAAGCTTCCTTTGTGATAGGATTAATCCATTCGGGAAGCCACTGAGTTGTTCGCCCATCGGAAAATTCCATTTGGAAGGTACGAACACCTCGAATCAGAACGATCTCTTCGGAGGCCGAATCCTTTTCTTTCCCCGTCGGGATAGGAGCCATCACAGGCCGCTGAGTAAGGACCAACTCATTTTGACCATCCTTGCCTTTTCGGACTTTGAAGGTGACTCGCCGCAGGCTCAATCCATGGAAAAGGCCGCTGCCTGGAAAGCTTTGAGGAAGGCGGGCCACAAGACTTAAGGTGGCAAACTCTCCTGAGGTATCGGCCAGAAAAGCATACAATCCTACGTTCTGTTCATACAAAACCGCACAAGCTAAGGCGGTCTCCAACGCTTGAGATGCAATCCGAGCTCGTTGAGCCTCCTCGGAAACGGTTTCAGCGGCTTTGGCCGCACGTAACGCGGCGCTCCAGATCCCATAGACCGTCGTCAAGACCAGTCCGAACAGCATCAAGGCTACCAACAACTCGATGAGTGTAAATCCGGCTCGTAGACGCTCCGATCGAAATTGTTGTCCGCGTTTCATCAACGAAAGGATTCAAGGAAATTTGTTAAAACCTAGCAGGATCCTGCCTATCCGAGGCTCTCTTCTATTTGGGGCCGAGTCCCCGCGGAAGATAGATCCAAAACGTCGATTCCTGATTTTGCACCGTTTTTGCTCCTTTCCATTGGAGAGAAAGATTTACCTGATACAATCCGCCCGCCCTCTTTCCCCAAACTCCGGAATTGGTAGCCAACACTGTCAACTGAGCACTCCATGTGGCCCCTGGAAACACCTCTCCAAAGTCTCCGCTCAAATTCAGGGCACTTACGTCCCGATTCGTCTGCAGAGCGAGCGTCAATTCGGTCGCCACCGAGCCCATATCGGGATGGGGAACGTAAAGGGAGCGAAGGATTCGTAAGTTGGTCCCGATTAGGTTGAGCAACGCAAACCCGGCGGCAAAAAACAGAGCCATTGCCACCACTATCTCAATCAACGTAAAAGAGGCGGTTTGATAGGAGGCGAGGTGAGTCCTTTGCTGGCGAGCGGGTGCAATGAACTGAGAAATTTTCATCGGATCTCCTCCACAATAGCTTGTCCTGTGATGATATCTAAGTGAATTCGCTGTTCTTTCCCTGCTCCACTAAATAAAACCGCCGAGAAAAAGTCACGGGTTCCATTCGGGTAAAAACAAACCCGAGCCTCCGTTGCATTCATCCGATCTTGATGATTTACAAATAACTGTCGGAACGCTACTGAGGAAGGAAGCCGTCCCTCAAATCCTGGTAACCGCCTCTTCCGCCGGGAAAGGGAAGAGGTGGGGTGTTGAATTGCGGTGTCTTCTTCTCCGACTTGCGCCATTTTCTCCCTCTGCTTGGCCTCCCGAACAAACACCAGTCCATCCTCAGCACGAATCACGACTTCTGCAGGTTCGCCTAGCGTGACAGCCCACAATCGGGCGGTTTGAAATGCCTGCCGCAAAACCCATACGGCTTGCTCCATTGGAGGACGCTTGAGGGACCGATTCACGACCGGAAAGGTAATCGTCATAAGGATAGCCAGCAGAGCGACCACTACCATTAACTCAATCAGAGTGAATCCCCTCTTTTTCGTTGGGGCCTGAAGGGATCCTCTTTTCCATTGTCTTTGGGGCCCTCCCATACGGTTTCTTTTAACGGGCGATATTGGCTGATATCTTGAACATTGCGGACAGCACACTAAACACCAGAAATCCGATAATAATTGCTAACAGAATAATCATTGCCGGGCCGATTGCGTCGGTCACCATTTTGAGAGCTATCGTTAAGTCTCGCTCGTAGTTCTGTGCCGCATTATGCAAAGCCCCAGGCATATCCCCAGTCTCTTCTCCAATCCGAACCAAATCAATCAACAACTGCGGAAAGACCCCGCTCTTCTGTAAAGGTTGAGAAATTGTCTTTCCATCGGTCACCTCATCCCGTGTCTGTCGGATCGCTTCCCGAAGAATCGAATTGGGAATCACCTGCTCCGTAATTCGTAATGCATTCAAAACCGGAACCCCATTTTGCAAAAGAGTAGCCAGCGTCCGAGCGAATTGGGAAAAAAGAGCACACTGGGTCACTCTTCCCAAGATTGGAGCTGTTAATTTCCATTGATCCAACTTTCGTCGCCCCGCCTCGGACTCTGCCCACCGACGGAAAAGAATCCATCCTGCAATACCAATCAACAAAAGCAACCACCAATATCCTGTGAGAAAGTGGCTTATTCCTACGACCACACGGGTGGACCAGGGCAAGGGAATATCCATTCCCTCAAAGATCACCATAAAACTCGGAAGGAGTTTCGTCAGAAAGAACGTCATCACCCCTACCCCGACCACCAACACAATAGCAGGGTAAACCATGGCGGAGATGATCTGTTGACGCAGCTCAGCAAACTGCGCGTAATAGGCTGCTAAGCGATGAAGAACCTCCGTAAGGGCCCCACTCTGTTCCCCGGCACGCACCATGTTAACATATAATTCTGAGAAGATATGGGGCTGCCGCGCCATCGCTTCCGACAAACTCCTCCCCTCCATAATCTCCCTTCGGAGCTCCAGACTCACCTCGCTAAGTAGCCCCTTTGAGCCAAGCTGGCTCATACTTTGCAATGCCATTGTAAGCGGCATCCCGGCCTCTAAGAGGTTCGCAAGTTGTTCGGTATAACGAACGATTTCCTGAAGTCGTGGCTTCCGCTGTCGACGTCGAAAGGGCCATCGAAACCGAGAACCGGCCTCAGAAGCAGCGGCACCAGATGCGGTAGTAGGGGTCAGAGAGACAGGAAACAATCCTTGACTCCGCAGACGCGCCACCGCGCCGGTTCGATCGGAAGCCTCGATCACTCCTTCGATGACTTCACCACCGCTTCGACGTGCTCGATATACGAACTGGGCCATCGTCTTCTTTTTCTGTCAATTCAACCCCGTTTCTTCGGGAAAGTTGTTTGTGTTTTCGTCGGTTGTTCAACCTCTCCTTCCTCTTTATTATACAGGCTTGTGCTGTTGGAGCCTTCGGAGCCCCCTTGACTTTCAAAAGGGGCCGACTATTTAAACACTAAGATCGGCTTCGAAGAAAACGATCGGTTTAAAAAAGAGCACTTCCAGGTGATGAAGGGAGCAGGAAAGAATCTTTGAGGGGGTGGCCCGAAGAGGATGATCCGAGCGTCATGGCGTTTTCTATCTGTGGGTTCCCCACCCCCTCCTCCTTGGCGCCGGGCGCTCGGATCGCCCTAAAGTCATAGAAAGATTCTTCCTTTTCCTTTCCAATCTGTGCTCTCGAATTTCCCATTTTTGGAAAAAACTTAACCCAAAGGAAAAGGAAAATCCTCATCTTTTTCTCCTTTGCAGCCTCATTTATCTCTTATCCTCTCTGAAGGTTTTTCTCGAAAGTGGGGAAGATAAAAGCCAAACTCAAACAGGATTTAAGCTTGACAAGAAATTTTCTTTTTCAGGGCTTTTGTAGTTCGATAGGGTGAACAAAAAGAGCCACAGAAAGTAGCATCCAAATTTCCAGTTGGGCGGCTCAGGCTTATGGCAGCAAAAAAGAAAGCAGGGAAAAAGAAAGAGAAAGAGACTCGGACGATCTTGGTCATCCTTCGAAACCGCTTCGATCCTTTTCAAAAACCGATTTATCTAGAGGTTAAAGCAGATGATCAAGGGACGATCTTAGAGCAGAAACGATTGCGTGCGGAACCTAAAGAGCCGCGATTTGATGAGGTTTGGGAGAATGATGAAGGGAGGAAGGATTTGGATTCTTGCACACGGATCAAGCGGATTTATCGTCACCGTCTGGAACGTCCCCGCGAATAAGTAAAAGCCCTTGATTTCCTTCTCTCGAGGCACCCAAAAGCCCCCATTCTCGAATGAATGGGGCATGTTCATTTTCTTCGAATCCCTCAGTCTTTGAATTTCCTCAGAGGACGGCTTTATGGCTTTGCCATCACTCGGTAGAATTGGACCGTGCCTGGCTCGGGGTCTTCCC
>CAZBKV010000215.1:0-1174 GCA_964492575.1 uncultured Verrucomicrobiota bacterium
CCACATCCGGTTTTTCCATCTGATCCAAAAACTGGCGGGCATGGACCGAGAGGGATTCAATGTACTTTCGTTGCCCTTCGGCAAAAATCGTATCCATGGCCAGAGAAGATTTTCCGGACCCACTAGGACCGGTAATCACGATCAAACGATCGCGAGGCAGATCCACCGAAAGGTTCTTCAGATTATGAACCCGCGCACCTCGGATTCGGATGAATTCGGTCGCCATGCGTCTTCCCTATCCGTTCTGTTTCCAATTGAATTGACCAATATACCTTCTAGTCCAAGCCAAGAAAAGTCGGAGTGATCCGATCTACTCTCCCGCCGGAAAGAAGCCTTCCCGGAATCACAGCCCGGGAAGAAGAAATCAACAAAGAATAGAAAACGATCTCGATGGAAAAGATCCACCCGTCTCCCCACAGGGGTGCCAGACTGGATTCTCAGGGGAAAGAAAGTGCGCAAAGGCCGCCCCCTGCGAAACCGTCCAGCTCCCCATTGATTAAACCCTCTTCTCCCTATGCATCTTTACGGCTTTTTCTGATGGTCCTTTTTCGACAGGGGATAAAATCGCCACCGCGGTTTTAGATCTTTGGACCAGGGAAGGTTCAACAACCGATGTCGAATCAGCTCAATCGGGATTGGGCCGATCCGAAGAATGGCATTGTGAAACTGTTTTTCGGTCATCTTCCCGGAATTCACCAGCTCATCATGCAAGGTGCGGAGCTGTAAGGCACCGATCATGTAAGCCGCTTGATAGAGAGGATCGTAAAGACCTCCAATCGAACGACGGACTTCGGCTCGAGCTTGATCTGGTTCATGTCCCACTTTTTGAATCAGGTAATCCACAGCCTGCTGGGCAGTCATTTGTCCAAGGTGATATTTGAGAGAGAAGATGATTCGGGCACAACGATGCAAACGCCAGAACAGAGCCCCAAGTTGATCGGCCGGATCTTTCTGATATCCAAGATCCCAAAATTTCATCTCCCAATACAAAGCCCACCCTTCCACATAGAAGGGAGTACTAAAATATCGACGGTAGGGATGGTACCGAGCCGGCATATAAGCCTGAAGCCAATGTCCGGGGATCAATTCGTGCAGGACCGTCGCATGGGCAAAATGACGATTGTTGCTTAGTAACGCCATCTGTTTTTCCTTATAGGTCATTCCGATCGTTGGA
>CAZBKV010000215.1:1184-2358 GCA_964492575.1 uncultured Verrucomicrobiota bacterium
GTAAAGTAAGGGGTAATTCGTTGCGCGGCAGGAGGCATCATCTCAATCCGCCAACTCTCGCGGCAAAGCGGTGGGACGGTCACCAAGTCATGTTCCTGGACAAAGCGAATGGCGTCTTCGGCAAGTTGACGGATCAGTTCCGGTTGTTTGCCGGGAGCGACGTGGTCCTGTTTGATTCGGGACAGGGCCTTTTTCCAGTCATCCCCATATCCCATTTTCCGGGACACCTGGCGAAGTTGCCGCTCGCACCACTGGAACTCCCGTTCCCCAATCTGAATCAACTCTTCCGGCGTATAGGCGAGCCATTGTTCGCGGAGGGATTGGAGCAGACGTTCCCGACCGATCGGTTCCCCAACCAGTGGGGCATCCGGACCGGTTCCTAATTTTTGTTGAAGTGTCTGGAGATAAGCATCCAGTGCCTTCTGCAGGCGTTGCGCATCGGTCTGAACCCACCAGTGAAACTGGGGATCATAATCCGCGCGGAACCGATACCACTGGGTCAACCAGGCCTTCGCCTCCCGCATCCGCGCCAAAGCCCGCTTGATCTGAGGCAGAGTCGGCCCTTTGTCCTTTGCAGACTCTAATTCCCGCTGAACTTTCTGGATCTGATCCGTCAAGCGGGACAGCTCAGCCGCGGCTTTCTCCGGCTGAATCCAATGGTTCAGGCGCCGGTTCTGTTCCAGATTGGCAATCTCCCAATAGCCGGGGATCCACTTCGCAATGGCTTGATCTCGAGCCAACCGATCCTCCAGGGCATGAAGGCGCTGCTGTACTTCACCGTATAACAGCATCCAATCCAACCCACGATCTCCCCGCAACAACGAATCCGGAACCCCCTCCAACCGGGAAAGCCAGGAGGTCAAATACGTGCGATACACTTCCTGTCCCACAGGGGTGGTCTGGAGAAGATAGACGTGTTGGAGGGTTTGGATGTCTTGGAAGAAACGCTCGATCCAGGCACGGAGAGGAGCCCGAGAAAGAGGCTTCTGAGTCACTGAGGATGAAGCCGTTTGGATTGTAGAAGCAGTAACTGGAAGAACCCCTAGGCAGACCATCAAAAGAAGGCTGTGGATTCTCATGATCGGCCCCCAATGTAATCGGACTTTCGCTCTCATCGTTTCATCCTCCTATCCTCGTAATTTTCCTCACTTTTCTTCGGCAGACGATAGCGTTT
>CAZBKV010000215.1:2368-5232 GCA_964492575.1 uncultured Verrucomicrobiota bacterium
AGACCATCCAAATAAGGCTGCGAATTCTCATAATCCGTCTCCAATGTTCGAATCGAACTTTTCCTCTCATCGTTTCATCCTCCTACCTGCGATTTTCCGGGTTTTCCCTTCGCCAGGCGATCATGTTTTGCCTTTGGGAGCGATCCCCGCTTAGGCCATCAAACTTCAGGAAATCGGCCTTTTGTGTCTCTCCCCGGCTTTGCCCCTGGAAATCATAAAACAAAAAGACGGGCAAGCCGGAAAGCTTGCCCGGGACCGAACTTCTTCACCAAAAGAAAGGTCCTTTTATCCGCTTTTCTCCAACTCGGCTAACGCATCATCCATCGCATCCAGCAGGACCTTCATCGACTCTTCCGTCTCATCGCCCATGTTCGACACCCGGAAGGTCTTGCCTTTGATTTTGCCGTATCCAGCGTTAATCAGGAATCCCCGTTTCTTGAGGAGGTCCACAAACTTCGGCACGTCGATCACTCGACCGCCAGGTTTGGCACCATTGTTGATGCAAGTCAGAGTGACCGACTCGTAACCGGGCTCTGGATACAGGGTAAAGCCGTGCTTCGCAGCCCAATCCCGGACCATCTGGGCGGTCTTTCGATGGCGCTCAAACCGCGCCTCCAATCCTTCGGCAAAGATTTCCTCCAGCTTCGATTTCAAGGCAAAGATATGGCCGATGCTCGGCGTGGTAGGCGTCATATTCTGCTCGGCCCGTTTTTGGAATTCAAGGAAGTCAAAATAATACCCTCGATCCGGAATGGTCTTCGCCTTTTCTAAGGCCGCTTCGGAACAAACGAAGATCGCAAACCCCGGCGGCAAGGCCAAGGCCTTCTGCGTCCCGGCCAGCATCACATCAAACCCGAGCCGATCAAACTCCAATTTCACAGCCGCCATCGAACTGACCGTATCTACGATGAACATCACGTCCGGATATTTCTTCTTCAGCTCCGCCAGCTCTTCGATAGGGCTCATCACGCCGGTCGAAGTCTCGTTGTGGACGTACGTCAAGGCATCAAAGCGACCGGTGGCCAGCATTCGATCGACTTGCTCTCCCCGAATCGGTGAACCCCAAGGGACCTGCAGCGGCTCAGCCTCTTTACCACAGCGCTTACACACATCATGCCATTTGTCGGAAAAGGCCCCGTTCATACAGTTCAGCACCCGTTTGGCCACCAGATTCCGCACCGCTCCTTCCATCACGCCCCAGGCAGAAGAGGTACTTAAGAAGACCGGGCGTTTGGTGTAAAGGAGCTGTTGAAGCTGCGGCTGAAGGCTCGCAAACAGTTGCTGGAACTCCTTACTACGATGACCGATCATCGGTGAAGCAAAGGCCTGCCGGGTCTTCTCGCTCACCTCGACCGGTCCCGGAATGTGTAGCTTTATGTGTCCCATAGGCCTGAAATCACTATATCAGATCCATCCAAAAACATAAAAAACCTCCCCCAAATGCAAGCCTCATTCGAGGAGAATTTGAATGGAAAAAATCAGACAAAAAGAAAGTGGTGGGTTGGGCAGGGATCGAACCTGCGACCAACGGCTTAAAAGGCCGCTGCTCTACCACTGAGCTACCAACCCACCCTCCTCCGTCCTGGACGGAGCAAACCCAATGTAGGTGATCCTGGCCCAAAATGCAAGTCTCTCCTCGCAGGATTTTTTGAGCCTACTTTCTGCCGCTCTCTTCTTGCTTCCAAGAAAAGACCGCTTCCCCCTAAGGATTGGCATCTGCCAAAAAGCCACCCTACAATAAACCTCATGAACGGAATCAGTCTGCCGAATTTCCCAACACTTCGAATGCGACGGATCCGGGAAAACCCGGTCCTCCAATCCATGTTGACAGAAACCCGACTTTCCCCAGATATCTTTATCTACCCGCTCTTCGTCCGCCACGGGAAAGGAATCCGACAGCCAGTTCCTTCCATGCCGGGTGTGGCTCAACTGTCGATCGATACCCTGCTCCAGGAAACCGAACAGGCCATCCAGGCCGGCGTCCGAGCCGTCCTCCTCTTCGGCATCCCCGCACAGAAAGATGAACAAGCAAGCGAGGCATATGCGGAGGATGGAATCGTTCAGCAGGCAGTTCGGGCCTTGAAGGGATCGTTCCCGGAGCTGCTTGTCATCACCGACGTCTGTCTCTGCGAATACACCAGTCACGGACACTGCGGAATTGTCCGCCAACGATCCGGCGGACAATGGTACGTCGACAACGATTCGACCCTCGAACTCCTCGCCCGAACGGCGGTAAGTCACGTCGCCGCCGGCGCCGATATGGTAGCCCCCAGCGATATGATGGACGGCCGGATTGGAGCCATCCGCAAAGCCCTCGACCAGGCCGGATATTCCCATATTCCCATCCTCTCCTATGCCGCCAAATATGCATCGTCCTTCTACGGACCCTTCCGGGAGGCTGCCGAATCGGCACCCAAATTCGGAGATCGCCGAAGTTATCAAATGAACCCGGCCAACGGGGACGAGGCCTTGCGGGAAGTTGCCCTCGATATTCAAGAAGGAGCCGACCTGATCATGGTCAAACCGGCTCTGGCCTACCTCGACATCCTCTATCGAGTCAAAACCACCTTCGGGTATCCTACGGTGGCCTACGCAGTCAGCGGCGAATTTTCCATGATCAAGGCAGCCGCAGAGAAAGGCTGGCTCGACGAACGGGCGATCGTCTTCGAATGCCTCACCGCCATTCGTCGCGCCGGCGCAGACCTAATCATCACCTACTTTGCTCCCCAAGTTTGCCGCTGGTTACAAGAGCAATCATCCTAAAAATCTTCCTGTTAAAAGGTAAGGCGGCTTGTCCTCAAGCCGCCGCCATGAAATTTCATTTCCCTTTTCCCCGGCGCGCTGAGGACAGCGCGCCCTACCTT
>CAZBKV010000216.1:0-1830 GCA_964492575.1 uncultured Verrucomicrobiota bacterium
GGGAGAAACTCTATCAGGCCAAGGGGGAAGAACCACCATCCCTGCCCTACTCTCCCTGGCCGCAGTATGATCCGGAGCTGTTGAAGGTCGAGGAAGTGGAGTTGCCGGTCCAGGTCAACGGACGGGTTCGGGATCGCATTCGGGTTCCGGTCGATGCCGAAGAAGAACAAATCCGCCAAGCGGCTCTGGATGCCGAAAAGATCAAACCGTTCGTGGAAGGGAAGACCATCCGAAAGATCATCGTGGTGCCAAAGAAGATTGTGAATATCGTGGTGGGCTGAGGTTTGGGGGCGCCGGGAACTCGGCCTTATGTTCCGGCGTTGGTTGACAAGGGAAGAAGAGTGGGTTTTGTGGGGACTTATCGGGCTGGCGGTCTTGGGCTGGATCGTAAAGGCCTGCCGCCACGCTTCCCTATCTGAATCGGCTGCACCACCTGTAGTCCAAACGCAACAGCAAACACCGTAGAGGTGGGGTTTCCGATATGAACAAGATGTTGGAAATCCTAGCGGAGCGCGATCCGCGGTATCATCCCGAAGCCTATCGGCTCGTGCTCCAGGCTATGGATCGGCTCCGGGAAAAATGGGCCAAAGAAGGCCGGCGCGATTTCCGCGCCTGGGAGGTCATGGATGCCTTCAGGGAGGTGGCCCTGGATCAATTCGGTCCGATGGCCTTGATGGTCCTGGAGGAGTGGGGTGTTCGATCCTCTCGGGATATCGGGCAGCTGGTCTTCAATCTGGTGGAAGTCGGACTGCTGGGAAAATCACCGGAGGATCGAATCGAAGATTTTAACGAAGGATTCGATTTCGAAGAGGCGTTTCGAAAACCGTTTTTAGCCGAAAACGAAGAGTAATTCTCCCCAAATTGCTGGCTCTCACCTTTGGTTCGGAGAAAAAGAGCGTTCCTCTCGCTGGATTTCTTCGGGATATAAAAGGAAGGCGGAATGATGAACGTTTACGAGGCGATTGTTCAGGGGAAAGTCCATCCGGACCAACTCCCTACGGTTCCGGAAGGCGTTTTCCTGGAGACTTTGGATAACGGTTTGACCGTGGTCTTAAAGCCGGAACCTGGGACTGAGGTCCTGACGGCTATGCTTTGGTGTTTTTCGGGTAGTGTGGATGAGGGACCTTGGTTGGGGGCCGGGCTTTCTCATCTGCTAGAGCATATGCTGTTTAAGGGAACTGACCGACGGCCGCCGGGGCAGATTGATAAAGAAATTGAAGCCCTCGGGGGGAGCATGAATGCCCATACCTCTTACGATCATACGGCCTATTACATCGATGTCCCTTCAGCGGGCTGCGAAACGGCTATCGATATCCTCTATGACATCGCCTGCCATGCAGCCCTGCCAGAAGAGGAGCTCAAAAAGGAGATGGACGTAATCCGGCGGGAAATGGACATGGAACGGGATGACCCCGGAAGCTACTCATCTCGTCGATTATACGAAGTGCTTTATACCGTCGATCCGCATCGGGTTCCGATCATCGGTTATCGTCCCATCTTTGACCGACTGACGCGCGAGGATATCCTCCGTTTTTACCGACGGACCTATGTGCCGAACAACCTGGGCTTCTTCCTGGTCGGCGGATTTGACTTAGATCAAGCACGACAGTGGATCCGGCAACGCTGGGAATCTATCCCTCCCGGCTCGATGGAACCCTGGGCTTTAGTTCAAGAGCCTCCTTTGCTGGCCCCGCGAAGTATCGAAGAGGAAGGCCCGTTTGAGATGGCCTGGATCCACTATGCTTGGCGCATCCCCCCGGTTCATCATCCTGATATTCCGGCCCTTCAGTTGGCCGCGGCCTTGCTGGGAGCCGGCCGAAGTTCCCGCCT
>CAZBKV010000216.1:1840-5125 GCA_964492575.1 uncultured Verrucomicrobiota bacterium
CGACTCCGTCGCGGTCTGGTCCTGGGTGTCCAGGCCTGGGTGAGTGAAGGAGCAGATGAAAGTCTGTTTCGCATTCTTTTGGTGGCACCGGTGGAACGCATGGAAGAGGCCGAACAGGTTTTGCAAGAGGAGTTGAATCGACTGGCCCAGACCCCTCCCGAACCGGCCGAGCTACAAAAATGCATTACGCTCTTCCTCTCCTCCTGCCTGCGAAGTCAGGAAAGTACCTCCAGCAAAGCCTCGACCCTGGCAGCGGATTGGGCCTTTGCATCGGATCTGTCGTTTACCGCCCGCACCTTAGGCCGCACCCTTCGGACCCCGCCTGAAGCCCTCTCTCGAGTCATTCAAACGCATCTCTCATGGCACCGCCGCGTCCGATACGCCCTGCTCCCCAAAGGGGCTTCCCGCCGTCGATTCCGACCGGTCCCGATTCCGGAACAAGAACCGGGAGAACTGGTCCGTCCGTGTGGAACCGTCCGGCTCCTCAAACGCCAAGATCGCCGAATCCCCTTGGTCTTCTTCGGAGCCCACTGGCTGGGAGGCACGTTGTTTGAACCGGTAGAAAAGAATGGGATCACGCGCCTGATGGCCCAACTGTGGACCCGCGGGACCGAACGACTCTCTGCCGAACAAATCGCAGAAAAGGTAGAACAGGTAGGCGGATCCATCGAAGCGGCAGCTCATCGGAACACCCTTAGCCTCACCGCCAGTGCCTTGGCCACACACTGGGAAGAGGCATTGGATCTGCTGCTGGAGGTCCTATTCCATCCGAGCTTCCCGGAAGAAGCCCTTCTGCAGGAAAAACACCTCCAGATTCAAGCCATCCAAGCCCAGAAAGACGACCTGGTCCAATGGGGCTTCCGAGTCGGACTGGAGCACCTCTTCGGAAAACAAGCCTATGGACTGCCTGCGTTGGGGACCGAACAGACCGTGGCCTCTTTGACCCGCGAAGACCTGCTAGCCCTCCACCGAGAACGGACCGATCCGGGCCGGGCCGTCTTTTGGGTCTCCGGCGCCGTAGACCTTGATCAGGTAGAAGAACGATTGCGAGAACGGCTAGCTCCCTATCTGCGGCCAGAAAGCCTTCCTTTGACACCACCCGGTTCTCATTCTCCCAACGGCCAGGGCCGCCTCGTTTTTGAGCCGGTGGAAAAGGCCCAGACCTTGCTGCTGATCCTTTTCCCCGGAACCACCGCGACGTCCGAAGACCGCCACGCCCTCTCGATCCTGAACAGCGCCTGTCAAGGAATGGGATCCCGAATCTTCCAACGAATCCGCGAAAAACACGGGCTTTCCTACTACGCCGGGATGACCCAACAACGGGGAATCGTACCTGGCTACCTCGCTTTTTATCTTGGCACCAGTCCGGAAAACCTCACCAAAGCGTTTACGGAGTTGAAAGACGAGCTTCTCCACCTCGCCCAAGAAGGGCTGACGGAGGAACAACTCCGGCTGGCCCAGAAGAAGATTCTGGGTCATCAGAAACTCAATTTTCAAAGCCAGCAAATGTTGGCTACGGAGATGACGTTATATGAGCTTTATGGATTAGGGTATCGGGCGGTGTTTACGGAAATGGAGCGGCTACAGGCAGTGACGGTGGAGGAGGTTCGAGAGGTTGCGGCGAAGTATTTGCGGCTGGATCGAGCCCTTGCGATCGTTGTAGGTCCTGAATCGGTTCGTTCCCAGCTCGACCAATTGAAGCTAATAGACTAAGATTTTGCGAAAGGAGGACTTTATATCGTCAATAACGTGAGTGATTTCCAAAAGAAATCGCTCCAACCAGAGGAAACTTTATTGCGAGCTGAGGCTCAAGAAGTTTACAAACCCTAAAACGAGCAGGCATCAACAAAACGGAAAATCAGAAGGACAAACCAAATAGGTGACTATGAAGTCGTACGCAACTGCTGACATTCGAACTTTTGCCATCGTAGGGCATCCGACCGCGGGCAAAACCATGCTCGCGGAGGCCATGTTGGTATGTGGTGGGGTCATTAACCGGCTTGGAAGCATTGCCAACGGGACTACCATGTCCGACTACCATCCGGCCGAAAAGGCCCGGCAGATCTCGATCTATACCACCCCACTCTACACCGAATGGCTCGGGAAGAAGCTCAATATCCTGGACTGTCCGGGTTACGTCGACTTCATTGCCGAAGCCCTCTCCGGCCTGCGGGTCAGTGATCTGGCCGTTGTGGTCGTTCATCCCATCGAGGGCGTCGGCGTCAGCACAGAAAACATCTGGAAATATGTTACCGAACAGGGACTGCCCCGGATCTTGGTTCTCAATATGCTCGATAAAGAACACGTTAAACCGGACGAAATCCTCCAACAACTCAAGGATCAATTCGGTAACAAGGTCTTCCCACTGACCGTCCCGATCAATCCAGGCCCCGGCTTCAATCAAGTCCTCGACGTCCTCCGAAACAAGGTTCTGACCTACGCCGCCGACGGCTCGGCCCAATTCACCGAATCCGATCCAGAAGGCGAGTGGGCCGACCGAGCCCAACAGCTCCATCAGCAACTGATTGAAATCATCGCCGAGTCAGATGATTCCCTACTGGAAAAGTTCTTCGAGCAGGAAGGGCTCTCTGAAGAGGAGTTCCAAGGAGGGATCCACAACGCCTTGATGAGTGGCGGGCTTCTGCCGGTGTTCTGTACCTCAGCGGAAAAGAATGTTGGGGTGACCCGCCTGATGGACTTTATTGCCCAGTACGGACCTTCGCTGTTGGATCGACAGCCGGTCAAGGCCCTGGACCTCGAAGGAAAAGAAGTTGACCTCCAAACCAGCGAAGACAAAAACGTACTCTTTGTCTATAAATCTTACACCGAAGAACATATCGGCGAGCTCTCCTACTTCCGTGTCTATTCTGGGAAAATCCGTTCCGGTCTGGAGCTTGCCAATACCAATCGCAATACCACCGAGCGAATCGGTCAGCTCTTCTTAACCAATGGAAAACAACGGGAACAGGTGGAGGAAGTTGTGGCCGGCGATCTGGCCGTCACCGTCAAACTGAAGAGCACCCGAACCGGCGACACCCTTTGCGATCCCGATCTCAACATCCGCCTACCTCAAGTCCAATACCCAGAGCCGATGATCCACGCAGCCATCCGTCTGAAAAGCAAAGGTGAGGAAGATAAAATGGCGCAAGGATTGGCCTCGATCCAGGCCGAAGATCCGGCTTTCCGGTACGAGGTCGATCCCGAACTGCGGCAGACCGTCATCTCCGGCCAGGGCGAACTCCACCTGCAGGTTATCTCCGAACGGATTAAAGAGCGGTTCCGGAT
>CAZBKV010000217.1:0-1654 GCA_964492575.1 uncultured Verrucomicrobiota bacterium
AGCTTCTTTCCAGATCTCCTGGAGTTCTACCTCACGCAACAATTCCAGAGCTGCCCGCAGTCCAGTCAATTCCAATAAGGGAATCGTCCCCGGCTCAAACCGAGTGGCATCGGAGGGAAAGCAGAGTTCCTCTTGGGTCAGGAAATCCGGACAAGCCACGTTATGCCATCCCAACAAAGGAGGCAGAAGACGATCCAGCCAATTCTCTCGAACACAAAGGATCCCTGCCCCACACGGGCCTAACAACCATTTTTGCGCCCCAGCAGCGATAAAATCCGCCGCTTCTAACGCCGCCGGCCAAATGCCTAAGGACTGGATCGCATCCACACACAAGGCGACCCCTCGAGAACGAAGCACTTCTCCTAATCCGGCCAGATCCATACTCCATCCGCTCAGATAATGCGTCGAGGAAAGGGCCACCAACGCCGTCCGGCGGTCTACCAGCTCTAGGACCTGATCCACCTCCACTCGCCCCGGTTCAGAGGGGCGAAGCCTTCGAACCTGAACCCCTTTCCGCTCCAAGGCCAACCAAGGATAAACGTTGGAGGGGAAATCATCCCAGCATACAACCACATTGTCCCCTTCCTGAAAGGGAAACGATTCGGCGATCAGGCTCAGACCGACCGAGGTAGGCCCCAGCAAAGCCACTTCGGTGGGACGACACTGCAAAAATTCCGCCGCAAGCCTCCGCGTGGTCTGGAGAAGAGGGTCCAGCACCCCTGCTTCCTGATCTCCAGAAGCAGCAGACATCGTATACGATCGGATGGCCTCTGCTACCCGACGCGGAAGTGGTGAAACCCCAGCATGAGCAAAGTAAATCCACCTTTGACAAACAGGAAACTCCCTCTGCCGTTGGGTCTCGTTACGCTGAATCCCTTCGACTGTGAGGCGTTCTTCCGACGTCATCGCTTTGACTTTCGGTTTCCTTCCCCTGAAAAAGAAAATTCCCCTTCTGCCTTTTCGGCATGGTTCGAAGGGGAACCCTCTTTGAACCGTTTTTCTTTAAAGAAGCCGCTCGATGATTTGTTTCAAATCGTTGGCGCTTCGTAGGCCAACCACCATCTCCTTAACCTGACCGTCTTTGAAAAAGATCAGCGTAGGAATACTCATAATCCGAAATTGAGCCGCCAACATCTGATTTTCATCCACGTTTACTTTTCCGAACTTCACTCGCCCGGCGTACTCCTGTTCGAGACCCTCAAGGATAGGGGCAATCATTCGACAGGGAGCACACCATGGAGCCCAGAAATCCACAACGACCGGTTGTTGAGACTGTAAAACCTCCTGCTGAAAGTTGGCTTGATTCAGGGTCAACATCTCTCTTCTCTTTAAGTTCGTTAGGATTGTCTTTTATTTCGTTGATGCCACGCGATAGGAGTTACCTCCGCTCTCCCTTACTGTAAGATCCCCGAGAGTAAAAAGACCCGAACCAATGCGGCAAGGGACAAAACCGCCGCTGCAATTCCCAACCCGATATCGATGGGACTGATTGAAGGCTGGGCAGGGGCCGGCTGTCCCACCACGACCGGCCGCGGCGTAGGGCCAGGAGTAGGCCCCGCTGCCGGCCGTTTCGGCTGGGCTCCTGGCGCTGGAGCAGCACCTCCCGGCGCGGCCGGTCGTGGTGGGACAGCCGGCCCCTGCCCAGCCTTCAATC
>CAZBKV010000217.1:1664-3038 GCA_964492575.1 uncultured Verrucomicrobiota bacterium
GAGCAGCACCTCCCGGCGCGGCCGCTGCCTGTTTAGGCGCTGCAGCCGCAGGCTGAGCCGCTGGAGCAGGCTGTGGCCCCCCAGGGGCAGCCGTCTTCGGACGTGGGATTTTGATCGTAGGCGCCGCTTTCGGTTTTGGCGGTAAGCTGATCCGAACGGTCTCCTTCTTGGGTTGAATCTTCGGGGCTTCCCCACCTGGAGGAGGTTGGGGTTGGCCTTGTTCACCCTGATTCGGTTTCTGTTCTGGTCCAGTTGGAACGTTCTCTGCCATTGCGCAATGCTCCTTTTCATCTCACCCTACCCGGCAGGCCGGGAAAGGTCAATCCGGAATCCTTCTTTGTTTTGTTCCTATCAGGAAAAGCAAAAGGTTCCCATTTTTCTTTCCCTACGGCTCGTTGGTTCTTTAGCAGATTTCAGACCGCCATCGGCCATTTCTTTTTGCCTATGACTTTTTGTCTTTATGAGGTCTTTGTTGAAGAGACCTTTGAGGGAGGCTGATTGGTAGGAGCCTTTGCGGGAGGAGCATTGGTACGGGATCCAGTCGGTGAAAGCGTAGGAAGTCCCTTTGCCGGAAGACCGAGCTCCGTGCGTAGTCGAGCTGCTAACGGGGGGATCAGACCATGCTGAGGATCGAGCAGATCCTTCAAGACCTCTTGCCGCATCCGCTCAAAGGGAGGTAATCCGATACGCTTCTTGGAAACCTTAGGGATCCGCTGCATGTACATGGTCCAAATCTTCCGGGCCAGAAGCATATGCCCCTGGGCAGAATCATACTCTCCCATCGCCAAAGCAACAAAGGATCGGGTCAAAGCCGCTCGAATATTGGAAATAGTCCGATCCATATCGGTCTCGCGAATATCTTCCCCGATTCGGCTCAGGGCATATTCATCGAGGGTCATCTTCGTGGCTTTATCCTGTGGGTACCTCTTTTTCAACTCCTCAAACCAGTGTCGGGCCTCACGCAACCGGTTATGCACGTAAAGGAAATAGATCGCGTCTTTTAGGAAATTTTTATGAGCGTTTTTAATACTTTCTTTAAATTTGGTCTCCTGTTCCATCATCTCCAGATAAGTCCGGTTGGCATTGGGGATCAGATCCAGATTGGGGGCAAACTCGACAATCCTGGTTCCAGGCACTTCAATGAGGCGCCCTCGACGAAACGCCAACTGCATGCTCTGAAAAACAATCCGGCGCAGGTTCGTTAATTGCTTTTTGGTCTTGGCCTCTTTCAGGCCAAGGTAGGCCCAGTAAATGGCATGGGTCTCTGGCATTCGCCAATCCAGAGGACCGTATTTCTCGTCCACTTCTTTCATGATCTTAGGATCCAGTTTATAAACTTCCTGGAGTTTCTGGACCTTGGCTTTTTGTTCCGAT